>DATGFZ010000638.1:0-12170 GCA_035308805.1 Puia sp.
GCCTGCGATTGATATTATTGCCGATAACAATGGAAAGAACACCTATTTTACCGCGAAAGATTTTATAGCGATTAGTGACTCGATGCATTTTACCTCAGCGATTGTGGTGACAAGTTTTTATCACATCACGAGGTCGAAATATATAATCAGAAAACTTGGATTCAACCATGTTAAAGGCGTTTCATCCGATGCGCTTTTTGCGAGCAAGGATTGGATAGGTGTCACCCGCGAATTTTTCGCGTTTTATAAATACCTGATTTATTATTGAAGGAAAATCTATCCCAAATCAAACATACTTAGAGGTTTTTGGATAACTGCAAATCACGCGACCTTTCATAACTTAAACCCTTGGCATTTCAACAAATCAAGGAATCAACAATATTGTTCACATAATCTTCCCGATGTGGCGAAACAATCTTAATGTAGTTGTCCGTGTACCCTTCCATCATCCCATTCTTATTCTGCGATTCAAACAGGACTTTGCGTCTTTGACCATGATGCAATTGTTTGAAATATTGCATTTTTGAATAAGAAAGATTTCGTAAGATTTTATTTCTTCTGTGCCTTTCTCCCATTGGGACAACCGGTTTTATCTCGAGTGCTTTAGTATTGTCTCTTTCTGAATAAGTAAAAACATGTAGATAAGAAATATCGAGCATATGAAGAAAATCGCATGTTTCCTGAAATTCATTTTCCGATTCGCCTGGAAATCCAACGATCACGTCAACTCCAATCGCGCAGTGCGGCATCCGTGTTTTTATCAGCCTGACACGCTCAGCATACAATTCTTTTTTATATCGCCGACGCATCAATCCTAAAATCTTATTGCTTCCACTTTGTAACGGAACATGAAAATGCGGCATGAATTTCTTGCTGTTCGAAACAAATTCTATGATCTCGTTCGTTAATAAATTGGGTTCGATGGATGAAATCCGAAATCTTTCAATTCCGTCCACCTCATCCAAAACTCTAATTAAATCGTAAAAATTTTTCACCCCGGGATTTTCTCCCTTTTCCAGGGAGGGGTTCAGGAGACTGTCTCGGAAATCCCCTAAATTAACGCCCGTCAATACAACTTCCTTCACTCCTGCTCTTGCGAGATCTTTGACATTTTGAACAACCCCGGCAATGGAATGGCTTCTGCTTGCTCCGCGCGCTAAGGGTATCGTGCAAAATGAACAATTATAATCACAGCCATCCTGCACTTTCAGAAATGCTCTGGTTCGGTCAGATATGGAAAAAGATGATAGAAAAATATTTACTTCATCAATATCGCAACTGCAGATTTTAGCCGAATTGCCTTTCGAAAGTTCTTTGAGATGATGCGCAATGTTGAATTTTTCCGCAGCGCCTAAAACCAAATCAACTCCGGGAATCGAAGCAATTTCATTTGGCTTCAATTGCGCATAGCATCCGGTAATTACCACTAAACTTTCAGGCGATCTGCGTTGAATCCTCCTCACCAATTGTCGGCATTCCTTGTCGGCATTATCGGTTACAGAACAAGTATTTATCACGTATACGTCTGCCGTTTCATTAAAATCCTTTTTTTCAAATCCTTCATGCTGAAACAACCTCGAGATCGTTGATGTCTCGGAGTAATTTAATTTGCATCCCAATGTGTGAAAAGCAACTGACTTGATTTCCGCCATAGCGCGCAAAGATAACTCAGTTTTGCATTTATAATAAACGGCTTATCATTTAATGGTGGTTTTGTATGATAATAGCTCGCTATTTTATTCATTATCCGATTTATCTGGCACCAATGATTGCTCAAACAAATCAAATCGAATGCTTGGCACAGTCCAAAACGCGAAAATGGTTCTACTCTTTTCTGCACCTGTTTGTACTTGGGAAAAAAACAGCATTGACATATATTACCATGATATTAAATCAAGTGCCCTCAATATCCCGGCTCTTAAAATCAGCAAGGAAACAATAATGTAGCAAACGCAATAAACCCATTAATCAAAAATGCCGTCAGTGACTATATTTGAAAAAATATTCAAAGTGAAAAAGCTGATCCCTGTTTACTGTTTACTGCTCACTTTATTATTTACACGCTGTGGACAAATTCATAACGCCGGGCCAGACCCAATCAACCGGCACGAAACGCATCTGATTTATACTCATCACGCACATTGCAGGATGGATTGCAGGCATATTACTGAAGTTGAGATAAAAGAAATTTTGGAAAAAGGAGAAATCAATTATAACAAAAGCGAACCAAATGGGCATCCAGATCCAAAATATGCGCTGGATGGGTATACAAAAGAAGGACAACATTTACGGGTTGTCTTCGCTCCTTCAGAAAGAGGATTGGTTGTGATAACCTGCATTGATCTCAGCGTGGAATGGCAGTGCAATTGTAATTAGCGCTTACGTGCAAAAATGTGAAAAGCCGTTTAATAAACCGTGATAACCCTCTTACCCTTACCGCGACTTTGCGAGAAAATGTTTGTCAATGCCTGGTACCACAAATATGAACAAATTTTTATTGATTCCGATTAAATATCTTTATTGGCTGTATGCTTTAAGTTCTTTCTTTATTTTGATGCCTCTTGTTTTTCCTGTGGCCTGTGTTGCATCGTTATGGGCAAAAGTAAAAGGCGCGAATGTAATTTATCAGGCTTCATATTATTGGGGCAATTGCTGGATGTTCTCCATTGGCATTCGTCATTCGGTTAATTCTTCATCTCTGCCAGACCATAATAAACAATACATTTTTATAGGTAATCACATTTCTTACCTCGATATTCCGATGGTATTCGCTTCAAAAAAAAACAGAAATTCCGCATATTGGGTAAAATGGAAATGAAAAAGCCTTCATCTTCGGTTTCATTTATAAAAATACGGTCGTGATGGTTGACAGATCCAATCATACGGCGCGGGCAACAAGTGTCAGCCAATTAAAATCCGTATTGCAAAATGGAATTTCCATTTTTATTTTTCCGGAATAAACTTTTAACAAAACGCATAAACCTTCAAGAGATTTTTATGACGGGGGGGTCCCGCCTTGCGATTGAAACAAAAACCACGATCAAGCCAATTAAATTCATCGACACCTATGATATAATACATTATAAGAGTTTGTTCATGCTCAATCCCCGAAAATGCAGGGTTGTATTTTTAGACGAAATTAATGTGAGAGAATTTTTACCTGATGATATACAAATACTGAAGCAAAAAGTTTATGGGCAAATGGAATCTGCGCTGATAAATTATAAACCTAAATGGGTTGACGAAACGGCAAAAATAAGACTGGGAGAACAGGTCACCATTTGAACCAAAAAAATATTTGCAGCGAAATTCACTGACAGAACAAAATACAGGATTTGCCATTTACCATTTACTGTTTACTTTAATTGTAAATTGAGACCAAATATCATCACTGATTTTGTACGCAGAAATAATCATACCATTGGCATTGCCTAGAAACTACACCTGGTCAATTCCTGAACATTTTCAGACAATCATTAAACCCGGTTGTCGCGCAGAAGTTTCATTGAAAAATAAAAAATATGCAGGCATAGTAAAAAAATTACACAACAACAAACCTGAAGCATTTGAGCCAAAGGCAATATTGAATTTGCTGGACAGCGAACCAATAATTTATCCGCATCAGCTGCAATTGTGGGAATGGATCGCGAATTATTATTTGTGCAGTGAAGGAGAAGTAATGGCTGCTGCGTTGCCGGCACATTTTAAACTGAGCAGCGAAAGCGTTTTAATTTTTAATGAGGAATACGGCGATGATTTTTCGGCGCTTGGTCATGATGACTACCTGGTTGCCGAGGCGTTGCTGTTAAAGAAAGAATTAAAGTTGACAGAGGTTCAGCAACTATTGGATTCAGCGTATGTCTATCCGGTTATTAAAAAGCTCATCGATAAAAAAGTTTGTTTTGTTTGGGAAGCACTGAAAGAAACATATTCTCCAAAGAAAGAAACTTATGTTTTGCTTAATCCGAAATTTGACAATGAAACTAACTTAAGCATACTTATTAATGAAGATAAGCAATTGAAACGTGCGGAAAAACAAATGGAATTATTGCTGGCATATTTGCATTTTCAAAGGACACAAGGAGAAGTTACCAAAACAGCGCTGCTGAAAAAATCCCGTGCATCAGAATCTCAATTAAAAGGTCTTGTTGAAAAAAACATTCTTTTCTTGGAAAAAAGAAATATTGACCGGCTGAATTATTTACCGCAACATATTGAAATAGATTTTTCATTCAGCACTGCTCAGCAGGATGCGTCACAAGAAATCTCCAAATCCTTTGCAGAAAAGCAGGTTTGCCTGCTACACGGGATAACATCAAGCGGCAAAACCCAAGTGTACGTTAAACTGATCGATGAATACATCAAGAAGGGGAAACAGGTGCTTTATCTTTTGCCTGAGATTGCCCTTACTTCACAAATCATCCGTCGCCTGCAGAAACATTTCGGTGGATATATCGGGATTTATCATAGCAAATTCAGTCAGAATGAAAGAATCGAAATATGGAATAAAATAAAAAACGGGGAATTAAAAATTGTTCTCGGCGTCCGCTCTTCATTATTTCTGCCGTTCGAAAATCTAGGTTTGGTTGTTGTTGATGAAGAGCACGACGCCTCGTACAAACAACAGGAGCCCGCACCTCGTTATCACGCACGTGATGCCGCAGTTTATTATGCATCTTTATTTCAAGCAAAAGTATTATTAGGTAGCGCAACCCCTTCGGTTGAAAGTTATTTTAATGCCACAAACAATAAATATGCGCTTGTAGAATTGAATGAGCGATTCGGAAATATTGACTTGCCAACAATTGAAATTGCTGACACAAAAAAAATTCTTGATAAAGAAAAAAACAAAATCATCATCACCCCTCAGTTGCGGGCAGCAATCGATCAATCTCTAAGAAATAATAAACAAGTCATTCTTTTTCAAAATCGTCGTGGTTATTCTCCATACCAGATCTGTAAGATATGCGGATGGATTCCGCATTGCAAAAATTGTGATGTTTCATTATCCTATCATAAACTCACCAATAAATTACATTGTCATTATTGCGGAACAGTTTATCCGCCAGTTACCACATGCATGGCTTGCGGCAATCATCATTTTATTCAGCGAAATTTTGGGACAGAAAAAATCGAAGAACATCTTGAAGAAGTTTTTCCAAATGCAAAAATTGCCAGAATGGATATTGACAGCGTACGCGGAAAGACTGCCCATGACCATCTTATTCAATTGTTTGAACAACAAAAGATCGATATACTTGTCGGGACGCAAATGGTCGTTAAAGGGTTGGATTTTGACAATGTAGACCTGGTTGGTATTGTTGATGCAGATAGCATTTTAAGTTTTGCCGATTTCAGGGTGAATGAACGTGGATTTCAATTGATGGAACAAGTAAGCGGACGTGCGGGAAGAAAGGATAAACAGGGAAAAGTGTTGATACAGGCAGCCAATATGAAACATCCTGTTCTTTCTTACGTTGAAAAGCACAACTATAAACTTTTTTATGAGAATGAGATTGAAGCCAGGAAAAGTTTTTTTTATCCGCCTTATTCGCGGATTATCGCGTTAACCTTTAAGCACAAATTGAAAGAAGTCGCTGAAACAGCAGCATATGTTTTTGCAAACAATATCAAAAATGAGTTTGGGAAATATTTATCCGGACCTGCTGAACCAATGGTAAACAGAATCAGGAATCAGTTCATCATGGAATTATTGTTCAAATTACCAAAAGATGCAAAAACCATTCATAACGCAAAGACTGTGATACAGCAGCAAACAATTATATTACATAACGATAAAAAATTCAGAAGTGTGGTTATTATTCCCGATGTTGATACGGTTTGATATTTATTATTGTAGATTTAATGTTACATATTGATCCTCTTGAATCGTTACTTTTAAATAATACTCATTACATTTCATGCTTCAGCAAAACATTTCATTAAAAAACTTCAACACATTTGGTATCGACGTTCAGTCCAAGTATTTTTCCTCATTTTCTGATGATGAGGAACTGGCAGACCTTACCTCGGAATATCCAAATCTCAAAACTTTTGTCCTCGGTGGAGGCAGCAATATTCTTTTTACGAAAAATTACGATGGACTCATCCTGAAAAACGAAGTCAGGGGAATTGATTTGATTAACGAAGATGAAGATCACGTTTATATTCAAGTTGGAGCGGGCGAAAACTGGCACCAATTTGTAATGTTTTGCATCAATCGCCGATGGGCCGGAGTTGAAAATTTATCATTGATTCCGGGCAGCGTAGGCGCGAGTCCCATGCAAAACATCGGCGCCTATGGTGTGGAAATCAAAGAAGTATTTTATGAATTGGAAGCGTTCAATCTTGCAGAAAAAAAAGTACACACCTTTACACTCAATGATTGTGAGTTTGGATATCGCGACAGCATTTTCAAGAATAAATATAAAGATCAATTCGTGATATTGAGTGTAACATTCTGTCTTAATAAATTCCCGAGACTGAATCTAAGTTATGTCGCAATTGAACAGGAATTAGAAAAAATGAATATTACTGAACCGAATATCCGTTCAGTTTCGCAAGCTGTAATTAACATTCGCACTTCAAAATTACCTGATCCAAATATTATTGGTAATGCAGGAAGTTTTTTTAAAAATCCGGTTGTCAGCAAAGCCGGATTTGAAAATCTAAAAAATCGATTTCCAGGAATAGTTGGCTTTCCCAATGAAGACGGCAGTATGAAACTCGCTGCAGGCTGGCTTATTGAGCAATGTGGCTGGAAAGGTTTTAGAAGGGGCGATGCCGGATGTTTTGAAAACCAAGCCCTGGTTTTAGTAAATTATGGGAACGCATCAGGAAAAGAAATTTATGATCTGAGTGAAGAAATCTTTAAAAGTGTACATAATAAGTTTGGCATTGAGTTGGAAAGAGAAGTCAATATCAATTGAATAAATGGAGCCGTCGAATCATTTTCACATTAATTTCTCCATCCCCGCAAAAATTCTTCCACCATCATTTTCTTTTTCCCTTCCATCTGAATTTCTTTTACAGAAATATATCCATCCAGGCAGGGAAATTTTAAGTACTTTTTTCCATCGGTTATATACCGTCCGCCATTAGCAACGGGATTTTTATCTTTTTCGGCACGATAGACCTTAAACATTTTTTCATCCAAATACGTAAATGCAGTCGGATAAGGAGAAAGTCCGCGGATAAGATTATACACTTCATCAACAGTTTTGTTCCAATCAATCTGGCAAGTCTCAGTAAATATTTTCGGAGCAAGATGTAATGGTGAAGCTGGATTCTGTCCCTGACTATGGATTAATGACTCCTGAGTAATTTCACCCAAACTTCCATCTGCTAATCCTTTCACTGTTTTTACCAACAAGTCTGCACCAATGAGTTTCATTTTGTCGTGCAATTCTCCGGCGGTTTCCTCATCGCTGATTTTAATTCGCTGTTCCAGCAAAATATTTCCGGTATCGATTTCATGTCGAAGTTTAAACGTAGTAACCCCTGTCTCTTTTTCACCATTAATTATTGCCCAGTTAATTGGCGCCGCGCCGCGATATTGCGGCAATAAAGATGCGTGTAAATTAATCGTTCCCATCGGCGGCATATTCCATACAGCCTCAGGCAGCATGCGAAAGGCAACGACAATTTGCAGATCCGCATTCAGTGATCTCAGTTCACCTAAAAAAAATTCATTCTTCAGTTTTTCCGGTTGCAAGATTTTTATTTCCTTCTCTGCCGCATACTTTTTTACTATGCTTTCATTCAATTTCATGCCACGACCTGCCGGTTTATCGGGCGACGTTATCACGCCCACTATAGGGAATCCTGCTTTTATCAATGCGTCAAGAGAGGCAACTGCAAATTCCGAGGTGCCGATAAAGACTATACTAATTTTCTTCGTTTTCCCGTTTATATCCAGTTGAATAAAATCTCCCATGTATTAAAACTTATTTTAGTAGTTTTCAGCCGCAAAAATGCATCATATATTTTTTAAACCCTGAATTTTATGAAACTATTAATCTGCATTGGTTTGCTTCTTGTTACATTGACCAAAGATTTCGCACAAAGAAGCGTACTCTCCTACCCTTTTGAATTCGAAAAAAGCTTTCTTCAAAAAAGTGATTACGACGCATATTTTCTTGATAATAAGGCCGCCCAAAGTTTTGCATTTATTTTAAAAGACAATAAAAAAGCTGATTATGTGCTGGCAGATAAAAATTTTAAAGTAATCTCCAAATTCACAAAAAAAATTGACGAGACAATTTTCAGTCATGGCGGAGAAAAATATTTAGGGGGGACCGCTATCAATAACGTTTATCATTATCTGTATAAAGTATTTGACAAGAAATTTATGTCAACGAAAATTACATACATGGAAGAAACGATTGATTTTGATAAAAAACAGGTCAGCAGTAATACCGCATTTGAAATACCCAAAGAAGAAAAGTTATTGGTTTCTTTCAGTGATAACAACAGGTATTTCAGTATCACCGCAAATAAAAAAGGCGGCAATCTGAATTTTTATGTCATCTCATCCAACGGCGATGCAGTTACCAAGGATGTACATTTTACCATTCCCCCGGGAAAAGATAGAAAGAAAGACGAAATGAGCGAATATCTCAACGGCATAAAAGTGATCAAACAAAATGAAGAGCCCGGGCTTGAGACTGCCAACGGGAGCGCAAAGCTATACAGCTATCCCGATAAACTTGTTTTCGCAGTAAATGATGGTGATAACCCAACACAGCTCGTCACTGTTGACCTCAACACCTTCTCAAACCAGGAAAGATTTATCGATCATTCATCAATGCTTGAGAAAGGAAAACACGACAAATCTTATGTGAGTTCATATTTAAAAGACAATAAATTATTCACGTTAATACTTAATAAGAAAGACACTAAGATCGCTATCTACGATGCCAGCAGCGGAGACCTGCTTAACAGTCACGTGATCAATGATGAAAGCAGCCTTAACGAACTGGCTGAAATGCCTGTTGCTGAGACCAGAAAAGGGAAAAAAACAAGTGAAAAGGAGGTTAACGACATGCATAAAATAATAAAAGTGTTTACAAAAGGTACTGAAGGGATTGCAGTTTCCACAAACCAAGCAAATCAATATGTTTTAAAAGTAGGAACTTACGATCTCATTCAAATCGGCGGCGGTGGTGGAAGTGGTTACATGGGGGGTTTTCAACAGGGAACTCCGATCTCAACTGGCGCGGGGCCGATCCCAAATTATTATTATAATCCTTATATGTATTATGTTCCTGGCAGTTCGGGTTACACGACTACCAATGCACGATATTATACTAGTACTTATTTTAAAATGTTATTAGACCCCTCAACGCTCAATAAAACAAAAGGAAAAATTCCGCCCTCGATCGGGGATCAGGTAAAAGATTACATGAATGATGCAGATCAAAAAGCAAAAGCCGTAAAGCAATTTGAGATGAGCGGAAACCAGTATTATGGTTTTTATAATAAAGATTCAAAAGTTTACGAAGTGGATCAAATCATGATAAAAAAATAATTTGTTGAAAAGTGATCTTATTTTTTTAAAAGAGCATGGTTGCCATTAGTCATCTTTGCGACATGCTTTCTTATGGAAACTATGCTATCCAGGCATGATCATCTTTGGTTATTCGCTAGTGCTGTATAATTGAAAGCAGGTTTATCCGGATGATTACGAGTTTCTAAGGCAGCACGCAGCGTCGATTTAACCAGCGACGCCGGTCTTTGCGCGTGTAAACTAATCACCAAAATAAATCAGCGCTCTCTCAGCTCATTCAAAATCACCATACAGCAGATATTTTTTTCTGATCCTTTTAAATTCGTTTAGTGCAGGTTGCCAGCTTTTTCTTATTTCATTTTCGGTTTTCCCATCTTTGATTTGTTGCATTAACATATCCGTTCCAGCCAGTTTATTAAAATAATTAGAGGCAAGAAAAAATTTCGCTTTATCGGGAAAAAGTTCATATGCCTTTATGAGCCATTTTAATTGCAAATGATCATTTATTTCTTTTTCTGCATTGAGGATGGTCAGATCAAATCCATAACAGGTTTGATTTAGCAAAGGCGGATTTTTTGCGCCCGGCCTGCTTTGGGGAATAAAACTGTATAAATTTTTCGGAAATGAAGGATGACCGAATTGCTCAAAGGGTTTGTCTGTTCCTCTTCCTAAACTGATGGCAGTTCCCTCAAAAAAACATAGGGAAGGATATAAGTAGACTGACTGCATGTTTTGCAGATTCGGCGAAGGATTTACTGGCAAAATATACTTGTCTTTATGGGTATAATTGGCACACCTGATGACTAAAAAATGAAATGGTGTGTCTGTGGAATTTTGCGCAGTTTGATAATAGCTGTACACTTCATTCGCTTTTTCTGAAAGCCATTTTTCGCCCGCGATCATGAATGCATATTCACCAATTGTCATCCCATAAACAGCGGGAACCGGTTGCATGCCAACAAAAGATGCAAACTTAATGTCGAGTACCGGGCCATCAACATAAAAACCGTTGGGATTCGGACGATCAAGTATCAATAATGGTTTATGATTTTCCATTGCGGCTTCCATATATTTCTGCAGGGAGGAAATGTAAGTGTAAAAACGAACACCCACGTCCTGAACATCAAAGATCATAATATCCACATCTTTCAAGTCGTCAGCAGATGGTGCTAATTTACTGCCATATAATGAAATTACTGAAATGCCTGTTGCGGAGTCAATCCCGTTTTTTAACCCCTCGCCGGCATCCCCCACTCCGCGAAATCCATGCTCAGGTGCAAATATTTTTCTTACAGCTATTCCTTCTTTAATCAACGCATCCACCAAATGCATGTTTCTGACCATTGATGTTTGATTTGCAAAAACTGCAACAGTCCTGCCTTTCAGCATTGGAATATAAACGCTCATCCGTTCAGCGCCGGGTAGAATTCCGATGGATCGGTTGTCCGGTGTACCGGCTTGAGAAAAACATTTATTTTGAATTATCAATAAAAGAAAAAAAAGGAAATAATTATTTTTCATGCATTATTTATTCAAGTTTGAAATAATCAGATTACGGAAGTTTATTTACAATGAATGCGTGTTCACCTTAATGTTCGTAAATAATCTGCCTATGGTCAATTGACAAATCTCCTGAAAAACTTTTATTGGTAAAAGCTTATTATTTATTTTACTTTGTCGGGAAACAAAAATCAATAAAATAACAGTATGCAACAAGTAAAAAAAGGTGATACGGTGAAAGTTCATTATCATGGAAAATTAACAGATGGAACAACTTTCGACACTTCAGCCGGCAGAGATCCGCTAGAGTTTGAAGTCGGCTCCGGAATGATGATCAAAGGATTTGACGACGGCGTTTTGGACATGACTGTTGGCGAAAAAAAAACCATTTCGATCGCTCCTGAAGACGCATACGGGCCCTCTGATCCGGATAATATCCTTGAATTTCCCATGGCGAATTTTCCTGAGGACATGAAACCCCAAGTTGGCATGCAATTAAATATGCGCGATAATACCGGAAATACTTTTCCGGTTGTGATCAGCGAGGTGAAAGAAGAAAGTGTCCTGCTGGACGCCAATCATCCGCTGGCCGGAAAAGAATTGATATTTGATATTGAGCTGGTGGATATCAAAGGTGTATCGAGAATTATTATGCCGTAGTAATGGCGGGAATCTTAAATTTTTTCTCGTAAATAAAATACAGGACGCTGATCGCTATCAGCAAAAGCAAAATATTGATCATCGAAGCTTCAAATCCAAAATCCCCGCCCGTAATTGATGGGTCACCTTTTATTTCCTGTTCTAATAGAGCCGGAAGATTTATGCCGCTGACTTTATAGCCGAGAACCGGGCCCTGCAAAAAATTCCAACCCAAATGAAAGAAAATAGCAAACCAAAGATTTTTTGTATAGATATAATTTATTCCCAGCAATATCCCTGCAAGAAATAAGCCGCCAACAGAAAGTAAATTGCTTCCGGGGTTAAGGCTGTGCGCCAACGCAAATAAAGAAGCAGAAATCAAAAGGGCGATCCATTTGTTAAACGATTGCATAAGATTATTGAGGATGTAGCCGCGAAAAACTATTTCTTCGATGAAAGCAATAATCACCAGCATGCCAAAAGCGATAAACATTTTGCTGAAATCAGCCTGTACATCCAGCCA
>DATGFZ010000639.1:0-17865 GCA_035308805.1 Puia sp.
CTTTCTAAAGTTAGCATTATTTTGTTCATCATCTCTTCAACTTCCTGGTCAGTCATTGTTTTTTCTTTATCCACAAAATTAAAACTTAATGCCAGGGATTTCTTGCCAAGTCCCAGTTTTTCACTTTCGAAAATGTCAAAGAGCTGAACGTCCTGCAATTTATTTAAATGAAGATTGCGGATTAGTTTTTCTGCATCGGCATATGGCAAAGACGCATCAACAACAATTGCCAGATCCCTGTGAACCGGAAGTTGTTTGGGCAGTTCGTTGAATTCAATTTTATTTTTTTCAGAAAGGGCGGCCAACAGATCCCAGTGAAAATCAGCATAGAAAACGGGTTGTTTAATATGGAAGGATTGTAATACTTTTTGTGTGACAGCGCCGATTTGTAAAACAGTTTGCCTGTTTATTTTACAGGAAAGCTGGTGGGTAAATTTATTGTTTTCCGTAATCACGAACTCAGGTGTTTGCACCTTTGACAGCATGAAAATTTTTTCACAAACCCCTTTCAAATAATATATATCTGCCTTCATTGATTTTGATTTCCATGAGTTTGCCGTCATTGCGCCGGTTATAAATAAACACAAATGTTCATCTTCAGCATATCTTCCGACCCCGGGCGTGTTATAGGTTTTTCCAAACTCATAAAAACAAAGATCATTATGCTTCCGGTTAAGGTTGTACGCGATTGACTCAAGTCCTGTTTCGAGCATAGAAGGCCGCATAATATTTAATTCCGCGCTGAGGTTATTGATCATCTTTACCGCATCAGCCAATTCGGCTTCTTCAAAATATGCGCTGTTGGTAATGGAGTTGGTAAGAATTTCGTTGAATCCGACAGCGGATAAATAATTGCTAATTTTTTCTTTATAGGAAGCTTTGCCGGCATTGGGTTCTGTTGACGGTGAAATAGAAATGGTTGCGGGAATTTCAATATTATCCAATCCGTCGATGCGCATGATTTCTTCAACGATATCTGCAGGCAAGGTAATATCAGGTTTATGATAAGGCGCCAAAATATGCAGTTCGTCCGTGGCATCTCCTGTAATGTCAAAACCAAGACTCAGCAATATTTGTTTTACAGATTCCGGGTGGTAATTTTTCCCGGATAACTTTTTCAGGTACGAATAGGTAAGAATGATCCTTTGTTTTTCCCTGGGATGGGGATATACATCAACAATGTCCGATGCAATTTCACCACCGGCAATTTCTTTAATCAATGACGCGGCTCTTTGCAGCACATGAACGGTGTTTGAAATATCAATTCCTTTTTCGAAACGACTTGCAGCATCGGTTCTTAATCCATGCCTTACGGCGGACTTGCGGATATCCGCGGGATTGAAATAGGCGCTTTCTAAAAAAATATTTTTTGTTGCAGGACCTATGCCGCTTGCCAACCCGCCAAATACCCCTGCTATGCAAATCGGTCCATCGGCGTCACAAATCATCAGGTCTTCCGAACTCAATATTCTTTTTTTACCGTCCAATGTGGTAAAGGGGGTTCCTTGGGGTAAATTTTTCACCATTATTTTCTTACCATGTAATTCATCCGCATCAAATGCATGCAAAGGTTGCCCGGTTTCATGCAAAACAAAATTTGTGATGTCGACTATATTATTTATCGGCCGAACGCCAACTGCATTTAATCTATCCTGCATCCATTTCGGCGATTCTTTGATGATGATGTCATTTATGCTCAGGCCTGAATACCGCTGACAGGCAATTTCATTTTCGATACTAACGGAAATGGGTATGCTATTGCCATCGATGGCCACATTATCTGCATAAGGATATTTTGGTGTTAATTCTACTTTTTCATGATGAGATAAATATGAACAAACATCGCGTGCAACACCGATATGGCTCATGGCATCCATGTGATTTGGCGTCAGACCTATTTCAAATACATAATCTTTATATGGTTTGAAAAAATCGGCAACCGCCGAACCGGTTTCGATGTTTTCAGGGAGAATCAAAATACCTGCGTGATTTTCACTCATCCCGATCTCATCTTCAGCGCAAATCATACCATAACTTTCAATACCCCTGATCTTTGCAACCTGAAGGGTGATCGGATCGTGGCTGATTGGAAAAATAGTAACCCCGGGTTTTGCAACAATCACTTTTTGACCGACTGCAACATTTGGCGCGCCGCAAACAATTGCCAAAGGTTTTTCTTCTCCTACATTTACTGTGGTAAGTTTTAGCTTGTCAGCATTTGGATGTTTCTCACAAGTCAGCACCTGACCAACAATTAATCCTTTTAAGCTTCCTTTAATTGATTCGTATTCTTCCAAACCTTCCACTTCAAGCCCGACGGAAGTCAAAATCCTGGATAGCTGTTCAGGATCAATGTTTACCGGCAAATATTCGCAAAGCCAATTATAGCTGATGGTCATTAATTAATTTATTTTTCTGGTGTGCAAAGATAGTTTTTTCAGCGCATGCGAAAGGTCGAAAATTCCACCCGGATAAAACGTGAAATCATGTAAATAAACAAAAGTTAAAGGCTCATCTGCCATTATACTTATTCGTTATGCCGGAGTCTGAATAAGAGTTTACTCACTAAAAATGTTGAAGGATGAAAAAAATTATACTCAGCGGATTGATTGTTGCTGCGATTCCATTAACCGGTTTTACCAGCTACAGCCGGAATGCGTCGCCAGATCAATGCGTGAATGATCCGAGCACTCATGATGGTTTCGCTGATGGATGTTTCTTGTCGTTCATTATAATATTGTGAACGATTTTCTGTTTTAGTTGAATAATCATTTTTAGCACGAAATATCAGTATTTTTGACCAACTCAAAGTTTAATTTATGAAAAAACACCACCTTGCAATTGTTGCAATCACCCTTGCGTTCATCAGTTGCGGACCAGTATATGTAGTGCAAAATACACCGGCTCCTGCTCCCCAGGAGGAAACCCCTGAAATAACTTATCAAACATTTTATGATGACCTCAGCCCCTATGGTCAATGGATAGATTATCCCGAATACGGTTATGTGTGGATGCCCAATGCGGGTCCGGACTTCAGACCGTATGCGACAAACGGTCAATGGGTATATACAAATGATGGATGGGCCTGGTCCTCCGGATACAACTGGGGCTGGGCGACATTTCACTACGGAAGGTGGTTTTTCGATGCCAACTATGGGTGGATGTGGATTCCCGGTTATCAGTGGGCACCTGCCTGGGTGAGCTGGAGGCAAAGCCCTGATTATTATGGCTGGGCTCCGCTAGGGCCCCGTGTAAATGTCGATGTTGCGGTGTCTTCCTACAACCCCCCCAGCAATTATTGGTGCTTCGTGCCGCATCAATATGTTTCGAGTCCTTCGGTAAGCAATTATTATGTGAATGAATCAAGAAACACAACAATTATTAACAACACAACAATCATTAATAATAATTATACCCTCAATAATACAACCATCAATAACAATCGCACAACGGTTAACAATAACATCCGAAATAATTTTGTGGCTGGTCCGGATCCGCGCGAAGTATCCCGCTTTACGGGTGCTACAATAACGCCGGCAGTTATCCGTCAGTCCACCTCGCATTCCGAACGCTTTAATAACGGACAATTGGAAATTTATCATCCAAAGGTAAATGGGAACGCAGCTGGCAACAACAACACAACCAATAATGCGCAGCAACAGCAGCGGGTTGCGCCTACCCATTTTGTTCCCCTGAGTAATGCCAGACCAATGATTAACAAACCGGCAAACAATACAAACAATAACCCCGCAAATACGAATAGCAACCCCAACCGGCCGAACAACAATGCCAGTCAAGAGCCGGCAAATAATACAAACAATAACCCCGCAAATACAAATAACAATCCCAATCGGCCGAACAACAATGCCAATCAGCAGCCGGCAAACAATACAAACAATAACCCGGCAAACTCAAATAACCCAAACAGAAACAGCAACCAGAACCAGCAGCCGGTAAATAATGCGAATCCCAATAATGGTTCAGGCAACAGAAATCAAAATAACAAACCGGCAAGTAACCAGACTCAGCAGAACACTCAAAACAATAATGGCAATAACCCCAATAAAAATAATCGGTTCAATCGCCAGCAACAGGATTCAAGCAAGCGGGCTAATAAAAACAGTAAAGCACCAAAGGATAATCCAAAAGATCAGCACAACTAGTACTAAAAAAGAATTTTTGGTTTTTAAACAGCCCGCAAATGCAGCGGGCTGTTGCGTTTTAAGGAAATACCAGTTTTTTAAAACGCCGCAAAGTGCATTCTGTTATCTCGCCAACCTGACAAAATATTTTTGTGATTTCTTTTTGCACAGAATGTGTTCATTTAAAAAAGAAAAATGGGAAAAACTTTTTTAAATTGTGGAAAGATTAATGAAGAAAGTGCAAAAGCATTGTTTTAGTATGTATAACCATGTAGATTTCTTTAGAAGAAATAAATAAAAGAAAAAATTTGCTTGAACGAAAAATACATTTTTATATTCGCCATCCTGACTCACGGGTAACATTTCGTTCACAGTGCCGTAACATTTTCTTAATATAGAGCTGAACACTAACCCCAACGAGCCTGGTTAAAAATTTTTGACGATTTAACCATGTGGGAATTTCGTCTGTGGTAAGGAAGGAAAATGAATAATCGCGGGAAATGGTCTGTGAAAAGAGCAGGCAGAGGACAAATGGTGAATATTGAAAGCGAAAACAGAGAAAATGATGATGAAGCGCACATGAATGACAGTTCCCGGGCGTCCTGTGAATTGTGCATGCAGTGTAAGGATGCCCGTGAGGGATAATAAACGACCGGAACAAAAATATTTTTTAATTTCTTTTGACGACTTTATTTAGATGGAGATTACTAACCTCACCGACCGGAAACAAAGACGCAGGTCTATTGACCCGAACACTATGGTTTATGGCAAATTGCCACCCCAGGCTAAAGACCTGGAAGAGGCTGTTTTGGGGGCGATAATGCTTGAACAAAGCGCGTTTGATACCGTTGCGGAAATATTGAAGCCGGAGCATTTTTATGTGGAGAGTCATCAGCTGATCTTTAAATCCATGCAATCACTGACGCAAAAAAGTCAGCCGATCGATATTTTAACGGTTTCCGAAGAATTAAAATTTTCAGGGAACCTTGAAAAAGTCGGGGGTGCTTATGTTGTTACTCGGCTTACCAATGCCGTTGTTTCCGCGGCCAATATTGAAGCACATTCACGCATTGTTTTGCAAAAATTTATTCAGAGAGAACTGATTCGCATCAGCGGAGAAATAATTGGTGACGCCTATGAGGACAGCACCGATGTTTTTGATCTGCTTGATGACGCGGAAAGCAAATTGTTTGAAATTACCAACAATCACCTTCGCAAAAATTTTGACAGCATTGATACCGTCCTTGTAAAAACCATTCAGCGCATTGAAGACCTTAGAAATAAGAATGAAGATGTAACCGGCGTGCCTACGGGTTTTCCATCACTCGATCACATTACTTATGGCTGGCAGCCGACAGATTTGATCGTGCTTGCTGCAAGGCCTTCAGTGGGTAAAACGGCATTTGCATTAAATCTGGCGCGGCATGCGGCCCTGCATCCGACGAAAGCAACACCTGTCGTATTTTTTAGTCTGGAAATGAGCGCGGGACAATTGGTGCAAAGGATTTTATCTGCCGAAAGTGAAATATGGTTGGAAAAAATTGCACGCGGAAGATTGCAGGAACATGAAATGAAACAATTGTATGCAAAAGGAATTCAGCGGTTAGCGCAGGCGCCAATTTTTATTGATGATACGGCTGCACTGAATATTTTTGAATTGCGTGCGAAGTGCCGAAGGCTGAAAAACAAACACAATGTCGGATTGATTATTATTGATTATTTGCAATTGATGAGTGGTACGGGCGAAAACAGGAATACCAATCGTGAACAGGAAATAAGCCGAATATCCAGAGATCTGAAAGGATTGGCCAAAGAATTACAGGTTCCGATCATTGCCCTTTCGCAATTAAGCAGAGAAGTGGAAAAAAGGAAAGAAGGAAGCAAGATGCCGCAGCTTAGCGATCTGCGTGAATCCGGGGCGATCGAGCAGGATGCAGATATGGTTATGTTCTTATATCGCCCGGAATATTATGACATCACAACAAACGAGCACGGAGAAAATAACAAAGGTGAAACGCATGTTCGTATCGCCAAACATCGTAACGGTTCGCTGGAGACAATTAAACTCAAAGCCCTGTTGCACATCCAGAAATTTATTGAAGAGGATGGATCCAGTTTTGGGGGATTGCCCCAGGGAAACTGGAAGCCCGTCCAGGGTGATGACAGTGGTGGCGCGAAATTATACATACAAGCCGGGAGTAAAATGAACGATCTGCCCGATGGCGATGATGAAGAAACCCCGTTTTAAAAACTTCTATAGTTTTTTGTTGTGAATGGTGAGGCAAGACTCAGGGTGTAAATATAATTACCTGGTGTTTAGCGATGATGTGGTCCCCAAGTACCGTAAATCTTGCCTTTGCCAATCAAAAAGTATGGAAGTACCATTTTTTTACACGCAGACTGCCGGTGATGTTCATGAGCTGATAACACTTGATGAAGACAACTCAAAGCACATTATCCAGGTGTCGCGGATGAAGGTAGATCAACCTTTGCTGTTGACTGACGGAAGAGGAAATTTAATTAGCGGTACGATTGCTGAGGGGCACAAAAAAAAATGTGTGGTGAAGGTACTGGAGACAAAGTACAAGGCACAGCGATCAAGAAAAACATCTATTGCCATTTCTTTACTAAAAAACCCAAACCGCTTCGAATGGTTTTTAGAAAAATCAACCGAGCTTGGCATTACTGAAATTATTCCGATCACCTGCAAACGAACGGAAAAATTGCACTTTCGTTCAGACAGGATGAGAAATATTTTAATAAGCGCCATGTTGCAATCTCAACAGGTTTGGTTACCTGAACTGCAGCATCCAACCGATCTTGAAAAAATTATTTCCGAAGCTCATCATGCACAAAAATTCATCGCCCATTGCGCCGACGATGCAAAAATTGATCTGGCTGAAGCGATAAATTCTGCTACAGATTCCCAAATTATTTTGATTGGTCCGGAAGGAGATTTTACCGACGACGAAATTGATCAGGCAAAAAAAAATCATTTCCTTCCGGTTACTTTAGGGGAAACAAGATTAAGAACAGAAACGGCCGGAATCGTAGCTGCTGCTTTGTTGACAAGATAGGCGTGAACCAGGACCAGGACGATTCGATTCGCTGCAACAAAAGATTGATTCATTTCATCTCCGCAGGAATGAGGATTCACCCATCAGGTATTTTGCCTGTGCTGCATTGAAATTTTTTTTGCACAACGCAATTTTTTTTATCCCTTCGAGTTATTAAAAAAACAAAAACACCCTATCGAAATCAACTTTACGCTGAACACTTTTTGCTGACCTTTGAAAATAGTTTTTATGAAACGGTTCATCGTATTGTTACTGGTACTTTCCATGGGAAAATTACAGGCGCAGTTTGCTGAGAACAGCGCAACACTTAAGGCAGGTGTCGGGTATACACACGATTTTCCCGGTCTGAACGGATACACGGGATTGGTCGAATATATATCCCCGGCAGTATCAAGCCTGCAGGGTGCCATGGGTATAAAACACGCGGACATCACCGGTTTTCCCAGAACGAGTTCCGTGCAGGAATATACAAAAGCAACTACATTAGATCTCAATTTATACTGGCTTCCGCTGCAATCGGAAAATGAATTGTTCCGTGTAGGTTTGGGATATTCATTTTCTTTTTACCACATCAACAGGGCATACCCGCTGGTAGTCAGCGATAATGGCACAAAAACAATTGCTTTTTCATCGCAGCAAACAGTTGGAAAAACCCGGGGCATCAATTTGATCGCTGATTATGAATATAAGATTCCGGCTACAATAATTTCAGTCGGCTTGCGCGCCGCATTGTATAAAGCGTACACACGAACTTATTTCTTTGGTCCCATGCTTGGATTTCAGCTGTAAGCGGATATTTCCGGATTCCTCAAATTTGCTTCAGGATATTTTTTACGATCGAAGGTCCCTGATAAATAAAGCCAGTCCACACCTGCAGCAATGAGGCCCCCGCGTTTAATTTTTCTTTTGCATCATCGGCGGTAAAGATTCCGCCTGAAGCAATTAAAGTGAGCGATCCGGTTGATTTTTCATGAATATATTTGAGCACCTGGGTGGATTTCTCTTTTAATGGTGCTCCGCTTAGACCGCCTGCACCAGCTTTTACACTTTTCAGTTTTGATTTTTCACTCAGGTTTTCACGACTGATTGTTGTATTGGTTACGATCAATCCTTCAAGTTTTATTTCTTTTGCAAGATCGATCACATCATCAATCTGTTTCCAGCTAAGATCCGGCGCAATTTTTAACAATAAAGGTTTTGGATTTTTCTGTTCGCGATTGAATTGCTGAAGATTCAAAAAAATTTTTTTCAACGAATCCTTTTCCTGAAGCTCTCTGAGTCCTGGCGTATTCGGGGAACTTACATTCACAACAAAATAGTCTACGCAATCAAACAATTCACGAAAACAAATATCATAATCTTTCCAGGCTTCTTCGTTTGGAGTTGTTTTGTTCTTGCCAATGTTCCCACCAACAATAAGCCGGTCGCCGGTTATTGACTCCTGGCCGATTTTCCATTTTTTTAATCTTTGGGCAATCACTTGTACGCCATCATTATTAAATCCCATTCGATTGATGAGCGCCTGATCTTTTTTTAAACGAAATAATCTTGGTTTGTCATTTCCGGTCTGCGGCAACGGTGTCACTGTTCCGATTTCTACGAACCCGAAACCAAGGGTTTCCAGTTCAGTTAAATAAAGTGCGTTCTTATCAAAACCTGCGCCGAGTCCGACGATATTTTTGAATGGGAGTTTGAATGGTGCGCGTTGGGTGTGGGATGCCGGCCTATATTGTTTTGTAATGATTTTCCTGAATACCGGTATTTTACACACAAGCGTCAAAGTCTTCATGGAAAAATAATGCGCGGATTCAGGGGGAAATAAAAATAAAATATTGCGAAGCAGTTTGTACATAAACTGCGCGAAGATACATCAGTTTTAACGCAAGGAGTTTCCATTAGTAAACGAAAAATTTTATCTTTGCCTGGAAAGTTGCATAGACAACTAAACCCCTTTTCCCGGAAGGGGCAAAGCCCGGATCACCACCCTTCGGGAAGGGTAAATTAAATTTTTTTTATGCAGGAAGCTTATATCGTTGCCGGTTATCGCACAGCAGTCGGAAAGTCAAAACGTGGAGGTTTTCGATTTTATCGTCCGGATGATTTAGCCGTGACCGTTATACAAGGATTGCTCGCATCTGTTCCCCAACTCGATCCAAAAAATGTGGATGACGTCATTGTCGGTAACGCTGTGCCGGAGGCTGAGCAGGGGTTACAGGTCGGTCGGATTATTGCTGCGCGGGCGGTTGGAATTCACGCGCCGGGTGTTACGGTAAATCGATATTGTGCGAGTGGTTTGGAAACAATTGCCATCGCCACGGCAAAAATACGGACGGGTATGGCGGATTGCATCATCGCGGGCGGTACCGAGAGCATGTCGATGGTGCCGACTGCCGGATGGAAAACTGTTCCTGCCTACTCCATCGCCTCCGAAGAGCCGGATTATTACCTGAGCATGGGGTTGACCGCTGAAGCGGTAGCCAAAGAATATCAGGTTACGCGCGAAGACCAGGATGAATTTTCTTTGAAGTCACATCAAAAAGCGCTCAACGCAATCAAGAATGGATATTTTAAAGATGGCATCATGCCCATCAATGTTGATGAGGTGTACGTGGATGCCAAAGGTAAAAAGCAGACCAGAAACTTTGTCGTGGATAGCGATGAAGGTCCGCGCGCGGATACCTCCCTGGCTGCGTTGGCAAAGCTGAAGCCTGTATTTGCCGCTGGTGGAAGTGTAACTGCCGGCAACTCTTCGCAAACCAGTGATGGTGCAGCTTTCGTCATGGTCATGGGTGAGAAGATGATGAATGAACTTGGGTTAAAACCAATTGCACGTCTGGTAGCCTGCGTGAGCGCGGGCGTGCATCCGCGCATTATGGGAATCGGTCCTGTTGAAGCCGTACCCAAAGTGTTGAAGCGGGCAGGGATGAATCTGGCCCAAATTGATTTGGTGGAATTGAATGAAGCGTTTGCGTCGCAGGCCCTGGCCGTGATCAGAAAATTAGAATTGAATCCCGACATCGTAAACATAAACGGAGGCGCCATTGCGTTGGGTCATCCCCTGGGCTGTACCGGTTGCAAACTCACCATCCAAATCACCCAGGATATGAAACGTCTTGATAAAAAATACGGTATCGTTACGGCCTGTGTCGGAGGCGGACAGGGAATTGCAGGGATTATTGAAAATGTGAATTGAGTTTTTTGTTTCCGGCCGGCTTCAGGTATTTTACGTGGTGATTGCTGGCTGTCTTTCTTTTCACATTAACACAATAAAAGCAGGTTATTTCCTAAAAAAAACTAATTTGCAACATCGTAGCAAATTGAGTTGGCAAAAGATCAATCCATAACAAAGATTTTAGCGGCATTCATGCTGGGTGTGTTTGCATTCAGCGTAACCCCAAAATTATTACTGCATAATCTTATTGCCAATCACCAGGACACACCGGTGAAAAGCAGTGCAAACCCCAACGCTCAATTGAATATCGCGGGGTTTAATTGCGGATGCGACAACCTTGTTGTCGAGTCTCCTTTTGTAGAGCATTCCATCAGCTCGGATATCGATGCCCCCAAAATTTTTTCAGCACATATCGTTGCAGAAGTAAATCGTTTTATTTCTGTCAATGAATTTTACTTCGAACTTCGCGGCCCTCCTTCACTGGCATAATATTTCCTTTCCGGATTAATGATCCTGCCTGGAGAAATCAGGCGACAATCTATTAACCCATAGCAAGCGTCAAAAAAATCAGCATTTAAAAATCATTTATGAAGGGGCACAAAATCTATCAATCAATATTTCTTCTTTCCATTATATTTTTTTCAGAAAAAATTTCTGCGCAGGATTCACTTATGCAAAGAGCTCCGGCAGTTCGCGCAGGAAATGGTGGTTCATTGTCAGGAAGAATTATTTCCAACAATAAATCCCAGGCAGTTGCAGGCGCATCCGTTTTCATTGCGGATTTGAAGCTTGGCGCAATTGCCGATTCAAATGGCAATTATTTTTTTAAACAATTGCCTACAGGTTCATATCTTATTGAGGTGCAATCCATAGGTTACAAGACTTTAACGAAAAATGTTTTGATCAAAGGCACTACCACAGCGGATTTCCAATTGGCTGATGAATACGTTGAAGAAAGCCCCGTGGTTGTAACCGGTTTATCAAAAGCTACGCAAATTAAAAGAAGCCCTGTTCCGATTGTTGCCGTAAGCCACGATTATATCGAAACAAACCTGAGCACAAATATTATCGATGCCATTTCAAAAGTGCCCGGAGTTTCTGCTGTTACAACCGGACCAAATGTTTCCAAACCATTTATTCGCGGGCTTGGTTACAATCGTGTGCTGACGTTATTTGATGGGGTCAGGCAAGAAGGCCAGCAGTGGGGGGATGAACACGGCATTGAAGTTGATCAATATGGGATTGACCGGGTGGAAGTGATCAAAGGCCCTGCAAGTTTAACATACGGTTCCGATGCATTAGCCGGTGTTGTAAATTTAATTCCGACCCAGCCTGCACAGGAAGGAAAAATGATTGGAGATGTTACTGCGGAATATCAGACCAACAACAGAATGTTCGGCGGTTCGGCAATGATTGGCGCTACAAAAAATGGGTTTGAATGGATGGCGCGACTCTCTCACAAAGAGGCAACGAATTATGAGAACAAAATTGATGGCAGGGTGTATAATACGGCGTTCAATGAAACAGATGCAAATGTTTCGCTGGGGTTGCATCGCAGCTGGGGTTACTCGCATCTTAATCTTTCCTTGTTTGATGACTTACAGGAGATTCCGGATGGCAGCAGAAATTCCGGAGGACAATTCACTTATCAAAATACGGAAGCCGATACCCTGCCACGACCTGTAGTTCCGCAATCTGAGCTGACATCATATAAGATGACAGTGCTTCATCAGCACGTGCAGCATTACCGGGCATACTTCACGAATAATTTTGCCATTGGCAATAGTCATCTGATTGTCAATCTTGGAGTACAGAGAAGTGTTCGTCGCGAATTCAGTCATCCCGAAGCTCCTTACCAGGATGTTGCGGGGTTGTTTCTGCAGTTGAATACGTATTCCTACGACATAAAATATAATTTCCCGGAATTCAACGGCTGGAATTTGTCAACCGGCATCAACGGGATGTACCAGACCAATGACGTGACCAAAGGAACCGAGTTTATTATTCCCTCTTATCATCAATTTGACATAGGTCCGTTTGCCATGGCGAAAAAAAGTTTTGATAAATTGGATATTTCCGGAGGGCTGCGGTTTGACAGTCGTTCATTTCATAATAGCGAGCTGTATACAAAAACGGATTCTGTAACATTGATCACCGAGCCTGTTCTTGGATCCGACACAGCCGGTGCCGATAAACCCTTTTCCAATTATTCTCATGTGTTCTCAGGTTATTCAGGAAGTTTTGGCGCAACATATAATTTCACCGATCGGTTTTCTGTAAAAGGAAATATTTCGCGGGGATACCGCGCGCCGAATATTTCAGAAATTTCTGCCAATGGCGTTCATCCAGGTACGGGATTTTACCAGATCGGCAATCCGGATTTCAAACCCGAATTCAATTTACAGGAAGATATTGGCGCAACGTATGCTTCGAAATATTTAGTGATCGATTTTAGCATTTTTAATAATGAGATTTCCAATTACATCTTCAATCAAAAATTACAGAGCGTATACGGCGGGGATTCCGTTTTGCAAAATGTTCCTGCATATAAATTTCAACAAGGCAAAGCCCAATTGTATGGGGGGGAGATGAATCTGGACATTCATCCAATCAAACAGCTGCACTTTGAAAACAGTTTTTCTGCGGTGTATGCATTGAACAAAGGAGTTTCCGGAAAATTCCTTGCAGACAGCAATAAATATCTTCCGTTCATTACTCCCGTTCACGGGATTTCTGAATTGCGTTACAACTTTGACAATATAGAACACAACAGGTTGAAAAATGCATTTGTAAAAATTCAGGTCGCCTGGTATGCGGCGCAAAACCGTGCCTATACGGCCTATGGTACTGAAACACCAACGCCCGGATATACCTTATTCAACGCAGGTTTTGGAAGCGGGATCTCCAATAAAAACGGGAAAACGATCGTGAATATTTATGTAATGGGAAATAATTTATTCGATGTTGCTTACTTCGATCACCTCAGCCGGTTAAAGTATTTCCTGTACGGACCTGAAGACACAAATCCCGCACACGGCATTCATAACATGGGAAGGAACATCGCTTTCAAATTAGATTTCCCGCTCGATTTCAGTTTGAAGCAAGCTGCTGATAAGGTGAATTAACTCATGTGAATGGTCAATCCTGAACGGGTCAGGTGGTTTTTTCTTACCTGGAGTATGTTCAGCCGGGAAATAAAATTATTGGTTTCTTATCAATTATTCCCCATGGCCTGCAACATACTAAATACCCGCGTTTCGTCGTTAATGAATCCTTACTAACCCGAAATCATAATTCGGAAACAGAATGTCCCGCTAAATTTGCGGGACTTCTTTTTTAAGCAGTTATTGTTGATTTTTCTGCGTGTAATAATCTTCCGATTCGTAATCAAACTTTTTGGCAGCAGTATTTTTATAATCGGGGTCATATTTTACAAAGAAATATAAATACACTACGCGGCTTATTCGTGTTATCCATGGTTGCAGTAAAAATACGCCCACGCAGTTGATGCCCATCCACCAAAAGAAACGATTGTCTGTGGTAGACATTCCAATAAAAATCCACCACAATATAAAACTCACTATAAAAATGATCACGTCGATGCCATAACTCACATACCCCGTGCCGTACCAAAAACCAACTTCCAGTTCATAAAGTTGTCCGCATTCCGGGCAATGTTTATACATCTTAAAAGTTTTTTTAAGATTCCATGGATTATTGTTCTCAAACATCTTGCCCCTGCGGCAACGCGGACATTTCATCGTCAGAATACTCCACCAATAATTGGGTTTGGTTTGTGTTGACATTATCAGATGAAAAATAAAGTATAAAAAATTAATGCGAAAGTAACCATAAATAAAAAGACTCTGGCGTTTATAAATTTTATTTGGCTATTGGATTGCAGGGATCCCTGCATTGGTCCTGATGACGGGTAAAGGGCAGCCTGGTTTCCACATGGGATGCGAAGCGGGTTATCAGGCAACACCGGTCAAAATAAAACTTAATCTTAATTTTAGTGCGTCATGAAGCGCATTAATGCATTTAGAATAATTTCCATACGCGAATATTCTCTTGCTATCCTGCATGCGATGATTATTGGAACCTGTTGGATATTCGCAGCGAGAAAAGCAATTAAGAAAAAATTTGTTGGATTAAATTAATGCTCGGGGCATAGCGCTGCCACCTGGAAAATATAGCTATACGGCGACTTTGGTTTGTAAATTTTTTCTTTCTCCTATTTGCTGCCGCCACATCGCATAGTACAAACCCTTTTCAAAAAGGAGACTTTCATGCGTTCCGGTTTCCACCACTTCACCTTTTTCCAAAACATAAATTCTGTCGGCATGCATAATGGTTGACAAACGATGCGCAATAAGAACCGTAATTTGATTTCCCTTTGAGGACACTTCACGAATGGTCACTGTAATTTCTTCTTCTGTAATAGAGTCCAATGCCGATGTCGCTTCATCAAAAATCAATAAATATGGATTGCGCAACAAAGCCCTGGCGATGGCAATGCGTTGCTTTTCCCCACCGCTTAATTTCAATCCGCCTTCACCGATCACCGTTTCGATTCCTTTTTCGGCACGTTGTAATAATCCCGTACAACTGGCTTTTCTCAAAGCAAGCCGTACATCTTCTTCACTTGCTTTTGGGTTTACAAACAATAGATTTTCCTTGATTGTCCCGGCAAATAATTGTGTATCCTGTGTTACAAAACCAATCTGGCTCCGGAGTTCATCAAAATCAATATCGCTTCCATCAATGCCATCATAAAAGATTTTCCCATGCTGTGGCCGGTATAGTCCAACCAGTAATTTTACCAAAGTGCTTTTACCCGAGCCGCTTGGACCCACAAATGCAATCGTCTCCCCTTTGTTTACATCAAAAGAGATATCATCGAGGGCTTTGAATTGGGCTGTCTGGTGTTTGAATGAAACGTTTTGAAATTGCAGCTCTTCAATAATGCCAATGTGTTTTGGCAGCGCAGGCTTTGGCTCAACACTTTTTTGCATCACGTTATGGAAATTATTAAGCGATGCTTCTGCTTCCCGGTAAGAAATGATGATGTTGCCAATTTCCTGCATAGGTCCGAATATAAAAAAACCATAAAACATCAGCGATAGATATTGCCCCGGCGAAACGGATCCTTTAAAAATAAGTAACAACAAAGTGAGGGTAATGAGTTGTTGTAAAAAATTAACCATTGTTCCCTGTATAAAACTCAGCGAGCGGATGCTTTTTACTTTGCGCAGTTCGAGCCCTAAAATTTTATAGGTATTGTTATTCAGTCTTTCCACTTCCTGGTTGGTTAAACCGAGACTTTTTACAATTTCAATATTGCGTAAGCTCTCCGTAGTACTGCCCGCAAGGCTTGTCGTTTCTTTCACAATGTTTTTTTGAATGAGTTTTATTCTCTTGCTCAGTAAACTTGTTACTGTTGCGATCAGAATAATTCCGCCCGTATAAACTGGCATAATGACCCAATGCAACCGGAATGCATATATCGAGACAAAAACGATGCTTACGATAATGCCAAAAAAAACATTCACGAAATTGCTGATGAATTTTTCACAATCATCACGCACTTTGGTGAGTATCGATAATGTTTCGCCGCTTCGCTGATCTTCAAATTCCTGGTAAGGCAGGCGCATGGAGTGTTTCAGTCCGTCGGTAAAAATGGTTGCGCCAAATTTTTGGATGATAACATTGGTCGAATAATCCTGGAATGCTTTTGCGATCCGGCTTATCATTGCTGTAGCTATTAACAGCAACAGGAAATAAACGGCCCCCTTAAATTGCGAGTCGCCAAAAAGATATTCGCTTAAGGTGCGTCGTGTGTGTTTATCCGGAAATGTAAGTGGATGCGTGACAAACTGATCAAGTATGTTTCCCGCGATCGCCGGCGAAAAAAGTGAAAACACCTGATTAATGGCAGCGAGCGCAAGCGCAAGAACGACCAGCCAGCGATAGGGTTTTATATAATGAAGCAGTATTTTCATAATAATTTATTATAACAACAGAATGGTTTGAATGTTTGAACATGGCAATTACCATACAATTTCGCAAAAAATGACAAGATTGCAGGGAAAATTGACGAGTGAAATTGACGAATTAAAAATTCAAATCCATTTATTTTTATATGCCAGATTCATCACCTGTGTATTGGTGTTTACGTGGAGCTTTTCGTAAATATTGGCGATGTGTTTTCGCACGGTGTAAATACTGATAAATAATGTATCGGCAATTTGTTTTGGGCTGTATCCTTTAATGGTGTGTTGCAGGATTTCTTTTTCTCTTTCAGACAATAAACTGTCGAGCGAGGTTTCGCTGCTGTCTGACTTTACTGATGTCACCGAAGCCTTGCTCAGTATATCCAGGGCTTTGCGGGCGATGGAAGGACTCATGGGAGCACCGCCTTGTTCCAACGAATTGGTAATCGCATTGCGCAATGAAATGGCATTGTCATCCTTTAACAGATAACCATTTGCCCCGGCTTTAATGGCTTCAAAAATTCTTTCGTCATCGTCAAATACCGTCAGTACAATAAAATGTAATGAAGGATACAATGTTTTAGCGATTTGAATGAGTTGAATGCCACTCATATTTGGCATTTGCAGGTCAACAAATAAAACCTGCGGCATTTTTTCTGGCGGCAATTCTTTCAATTCTTCCAGGCAGGTATTGCCATTAGGTGCCATGAACACAATCTCCAGGTCATCAAAATTTTGAATTTTGCGGGCAAACGTATTCCGGTTCACCATATTATCGTCTACAAAGGCAACTTTTACAGGCATATTGATTTTTGACAAATAAAGTTCAGGGATTAATTAGGAGAAAACAATACTTAGTTTTTATTATTTTCTTATTTATACTGATTAAATGGATTGCACCGGATAACAGATTCCGTGAAAATCTTTGTGATCGTAAAGAAAAACTTCTTTTCATTTTCCCACGATTGAAACCTTAGCTCCCGTTGGGGTATTTTTTTCAAACGAGATGGTATACCCGGATTCCACTGAGCGTGTTTTCATATTGATCAAGCCATTCCCCGCATTTTGAACTTTCTCCGGATCAAACCCTTTTCCATTGTCTTCAACAGCAATACTTGTTAGTCCGTCATGGCTGGCTATATTTATCAGGACTTCACTGCAGTTGCTGTGCCGCAGTGCGTTTTGCAATGCTTCCTGAACAATCCTGAAAATATGCAAAGCCTGTACCGGTGATAATTGTTTTTCTTTATTGATGTTTTCTTCAAGACTTATCCGTATTTGCGGATATGCCGGTTGAATTTTTTGGGTGTAGGCTTTTATCCTGTCGCTGATGCCCGTTAACGTTATGGACTCTTTATTGAATGCCCAAATGGTATCGCGCAAAGAGGTGATGATTTCTGTTGCGTTGTTTTTCAAATTGCTGATGGATGAGCCATCGGTGATCAGTTTTTTGCTTTCTATTTCATCAATGCCTGCGCTTA
>DATGFZ010000640.1:0-9818 GCA_035308805.1 Puia sp.
AAAATCGCTTCGATATATGGATTTGAACCCGGGTTCGAGAATCAAGGGTAAAAAGATAGATTATGTCTTTATCGGCAGCTGCACCAACAGCCGCATTGAAGACCTGCGCATGGTTGCAGCTTTTGTAAAAGGAAAAAAGAAGGCCGACGGTGTACAGGTGTGGGTTGTGCCCGGAAGTAAGCAAGTGGAAAAGCAAGCGATTGAAGAAGGCATTAATAAAATTTTTGAAGAGGCGGGTTTCCATCTTCGCCAGCCGGGGTGCAGTGCATGTTTGGGAATGAATGAAGATAAAATTCCTCCGGGTAAATATTGTATAAGCACGAGCAACAGAAATTTTGAAGGAAGACAAGGACCTGATGCACGTACGATGCTCGCAAGTCCCCTCACTGCTGCTGCGGCAGCAATCACCGGAGAAGTGACCGATGTAAGAGATTTGATTTGATTAAAATAATAACATATAACATTTACAGCATGAGAAGTGTAATTTTAGCAATAATCATTTTGTCCTCAGCAATCTTTTCGCAAGCGCAGACTTTCACTTTAAAAAGTAAAGATATCGGCGGACAAGCAACTGACAAGCAGGTGTATAACGGATTCGGGTGCACGGGTGATAATCTTTCACCGGAATTGTATTGGGAAAACGTTCCCGCGGGTACAAAAAGTTTTGCAATAACCATGTACGATCCTGATGCACCCACAGGAAGCGGTTTTTGGCATTGGGTTGTTTTTGACATTCCGGCAAGTACAACTGAATTAAAAACCGGCGCAGGCAACCAGGCAAAAGCGCTCATGCCGGCAGGCGCCATCCAAAGCAATACCGACTTTGGTGCGCCGGGTTATGGCGGTCCCTGTCCGCCGCAAGGTCACGGATTTCACGAATATCGCATTACGGTTTTCGCATTAAAAGTTGACAAACTCGGTCTTGATAAGAGTGCAACGCCCGCTTTTGTTGGCTTTAATCTTTTTTCAAATACCATTGAGAAAGCGACATTGATCATGTATTATAAGAGGTAAGACAAATGAGTAAGCAAATCAATATAATAAGATCTTCTGCAGTTCCATTGAATATTGAGAACGTGGATACTGACCAAATCATTCCGGCGCGATTCCTGAAAGCCACTACCCGTGATGGTTTTGGGCAAAACTTGTTCCGCGACTGGCGTTATAACCCTGATGGACAACCAAAAAAGGAATTCGTTCTGAACAACCCAATGTACCACGGAAAAATTCTGGTGGCAGCAAAAAATTTTGGTTGTGGCTCCAGTCGTGAACATGCAGCCTGGGCAATCAAAGATCATGGTTTTGATGTTGTGGTAAGCAGTTTTTTTGCAGACATATTTAAAAATAATGCACTCAATAATTTTTTATTACCGGTTACAGTGAGTGAGGATTTCTTGCAGAAAATTTTTGTAACAATCGAACAAAATGCAGATGCAGTCATTGAAGTTCATCTTGAAAAACAAATGATCACATTGACAAATTCGGGTGATCAAGAAGTATTTGAAATTAATAATTATAAGAAAACCTGCCTGCTGAACGGATTTGATGATATTGATTATTTGCTCAGCATAAAAAAAGAAATTGAAAAATTCGAAACCACACATTCTCTATGAACAAAAGCATTGTAATAATTGAAGGTGACGGAATCGGGCCAGAGGTAACGCGACAATCCATTAAAGTATTAAATACAATCGCCGACCAATTTGGCCACGAATTTAATTACCGCTATTGCTTAATGGGTGCCGATGCAATTGATAAAACAGGAAACCCGTTACCCGACGAAACCATCGAAGCCGCATTAAACAGCGATGCTATTTTATTTGGCGCAATCGGTCATCCGAAATATGATAATGACCCAACCGCGAAAGTCAGGCCAGAACAGGGTTTGCTCAAATTGAGAAAATCCCTGCAATTGTTTGCAAACATTCGTCCGGTAACAACCTACCCATCGTTGCATCATCTCTCGCCGTTAAAAACAAAAAATATTGAAGATGTGGATTTTGTCATTTACCGCGAATTAACCGGGGGAATTTATTTCGGTAAAAAAGAAACAAATGCAGAAGACACCATTGCATTTGATGATTGCACTTATGCTAGAGGAGAAATTGAACGCATCGCTCATCTTGCATTTAAACAAGCACAGCAAAGAAGAAAAAAACTCACACTCGTAGATAAAGCAAATGTGCTGGAAACCTCGCGCCTTTGGAGAAAAGTGGTAAAAGAAATGTCGTCACAATATAATGATGTCGCTCTTGACTATTTATTTGTTGACAATGCCGCCATGCAAATTATTCTCAATCCAAAACAGTTTGACGTCATCCTTACAGAAAATATGTTCGGTGATATATTAAGCGATGAAGCAAGTGTGATCAGTGGTTCGATTGGTTTGTTGCCGTCGGCTTCCGTTGGCAGTGGTTCCGCATTGTTCGAACCAATTCATGGTTCCTATCCGCAGGCTGCCGGAAAAGATATTGCCAACCCAATCGGCTCAATTTTGTCGTCGGCAATGTTGCTCGAGCATTTTGATTTGCAAAAGGAAGCACAACTTGTCAGAACAGCAGTGAACTGGACCTTGCAAAATGGATTTGTCACAAAAGATATTGATTCTGTAAATTTTTATTTTACCTCAACCATTGGCGAATTAATCAGCGATTTTATTTCAAACAAAATTCCTATTGATGTCAATAAGGAAAATATTGAGTTAAGAAAATCTACCATCATATAAAAGGTTGGGTTTAAGGTATAAGGGTTAAGAAAAAAGCTTTAGCATTTTACGTTGGGATTCGGGGTATAAATAGTTCTTTGTTTTATAAAAGGCGGTTCGTATATTCGTATGACAATACTCATTCAATGTTGAGCAAAAGGTTAAATGATGTCTTCAGTTTTCTCACAATTATTATTGTGGTCATTATCATACCTGCAACAATTGGAGGAGTCTGTTAGTATAAAAATAAAATTCGAAATACAAGCGACCCGCCTCCGAAAAAGGCGGGTTTTTTTTTCACTTTACCTCAGCGGACAGTGGCTCAGAGACAGGTTTGTGCCGATGGTTTTTTATTGAGCGATTCAGAAACGGATCGCAGGAAAAAATTCGAATATCGGTCCATTAAAGAATAAAACGAAGTCGAAGATGTCAAGATGATTAAATGGGTAAAGCGTCCCTCCTCAAATAGAAAGAGGATGACGGTGAGACAATGACGTCCCTGAATAACAGGAATATCAGGACCCGTTCGTTTCAATTGATTTAATTGGTATAAAATGTAAAAAAATGGTTTATTATGACAAAGACACAATTCTCTATCTCAACGGAGAATTTGTAAGAGCATCTGAAGCAAAAACAGATCTGTACAGCCAATCGCTGCATTATGGCTATGCCGTGTTTGAGGGAATACGGTCGTATAAGATTGTTAGCGGTGAAACAAAAATATTCAAAGAAATTGAGCATTATGAAAGATTGAAAAGGTCAGCAGACGCCTTGAATATTTATTATCCCTATTCAACGGAAGAATTGATTGGCGCAACGTACGAAGTGCTGAAAAGAAATAATTTACAAAACGCCTATATAAGACCACTGGTATTTGCCCCTGCGAATATGAGCTTTACTCAAAATAGCGAGTCGTTTATTGTCATTGAAGTTTGGGAAATGGGGAAGTTTCTCGGTGACAAATTAATAAAAGTGATGACCTCTGCATTCGAAAGACCAAATCCGAAGGCATTTAAAATAGAAGCAAAAGCAACAGGACATTATGTTAACTCGATCGTTGCAAGCCAGGACGCAAAAGCCAAAGGGTTTGATGAAGCATTATTGAATGATCTGAATGGATTTGTAGCTGAAGCCCCCGGCGCCAATATGTTTTATGAAAAGAATGGAAAATTATTTACACCTTCAACGGGACATATCCTGCCTGGAATTACCAGAGCAACTGTTATCGAGTTATGCCAGGAACTTGAAATTCCCATCGAAGAAAAATTTTTTACAACAGAAGAACTAAATGATGCTGATGCGGCATTCTTTTGCGGTACTGCCGCAGAGATTATCGGTTGGGAAAGCCTGGACAATAGAAAACTCAAAAAAGACTGGAGTGAAACGGTAAGCAAAGTCATTCAGGATGCCTACAAAGCTAAAGTGATTGAGAAACTATTTAAGCCAGAATTGGTTTGAGGGTGACCAATTCTGATATGCAAGTCTGAAATGATCGGAATTAATAAATGAATAATAATATGAAGAGTGAATAAAATGCAAGAAATGATACCTGAGCAACATCAGCAAATCCGGTATCATAAAAAGAAGTTTTAAATAAAATATATACCAGTACTGCAAACCGAAAATTAACAAATCCTAAATCGTAAATAAAGGAAATGGTTGAATTAAATAAATTTTCAAAAACACTCACACAGGACATCACCCAACCGGGCGCGCAGGCTATGCTTTACGCAATCGGTTTTACAGAAGAGGATTTTGACAAAGCACAAGTCGGCATTGTCAGTATGGGATGGGATGGGAACCCGTGCAATATGCATTTAAATGATCTGGCAACCCAGGTACGAAAAAGCGTAAATGAACAAAACCTTATCGGTCTCAGATTTTACACCATAGGCGTGAGCGATGGTATGAGTATGGGAACAGACGGCATGCGGTATAGTTTGGTGAGCCGTGACCTGATTGCAGACAGTATTGAAACAAATGCGGGCGCACAGTACTATGATGCGCTGATAGCGATTCCCGGTTGTGATAAGAATATGCCGGGCTGCATCATGGCGATGGGAAGGCTGAATCGTCCGTCAATTATGTTATACGGAGGAACCATTGCACCGGGACACTATAAAGGACAAGATTTAAATATTGTTTCGGCTTTTGAAGCCCTGGGTCAAAAAATTGCGGGCAATTTGAATGAGGCAGATTTTAAAGCCATCGTCAGGAATGCTTGTCCGGGAGCCGGCGCATGCGGTGGAATGTACACGGCAAATACAATGGCAGCAGCCATTGAAGCACTGGGAATGAGTTTGCCATATTCATCAAGTAACCCTGCCCTGAGCGAAGAAAAACAAAAAGAATGTGAGGCAATTGGGAAAACGATCAAGATATTATTAGAAAAAGATATCAAGCCCAGAGATATCATGACCCGCAATGCATTTGAAAATGCAATAACAGTTGTGATGGTTCTCGGCGGAAGCACCAATGCCGTATTGCATTTGATTGCAATGGCTAAAAGTGTCGGCGTGAAATTGTCGCAGGATGACTTTCAGGTCATAAGCAATAAAATTCCGGTGCTTGCAGATTTTAAACCAAGCGGAAAATATTTAATGGAAGATCTGCATCAGCATGGAGGAGTTCCTGCTGTGATGAAATATTTATTGAATAGGCGTTTGTTGCATCCGGATTGTTTAACTGTGACAGGAAAAACAGTATCAGAAAATTTACAAGATGGACCAGATCTGGATTTTACCAAACAGGATGTCATCCATTCTTTGGAAAATCCAATCAAGGCAACAGGTCACTTACAAATATTATATGGCAATCTCGCAGCGGGGGGAAGTGTGGCAAAAATCAGCGGAAAAGAAGGAAGCCGTTTTGAAGGAACTGCAAGAGTTTTTGATGGCGAGCATGATTTTATAAAAGGGATTCAGGACAAAAGAGTTCATGCGGGCGATGTGGTCGTGATAAGAAATATCGGGCCAAAAGGAGCACCGGGAATGCCCGAAATGCTGAAACCAACCGGAGCGCTTATCGGTGCAGGCTTGGGGAAGTCAGTTGCGTTGATTACCGATGGAAGATTTAGTGGTGGCACGCACGGTTTTGTTGTTGGCCATATTACTCCCGAAGCTTTTGAAGGTGGTTTGATCGGATTGATAAATGATAATGATGTTATTGAAATAGATGCAGTAAAAAATACGATCAATCTAAAAATTAGTGATGAAGAGATTGCAAGACGAAGAGCAGCTTGGAAAAAACCTGGGCTTAAAGTAACGAACGGCATTTTATATAAATATGCAAAATATGTAAAGGATGCCTCGGAAGGATGTGTTACTGATGAAGATTAGCTGATTCAATACAAACCATCCGGTTACAACACCGTATTTGGGCAAAGGAAGGCATCCAGCAGGCGACAAAGTTGCGAGTTGTGTCCTTATAAAAAATCGGAACCGGGAAATTTCGCAAATATCTTCCGGCGCTTTTGCAGGAGATCGGGTAATCACCTGTGCGGTGATTTGAAAACCGCACTATGAGAAATATAAACGTGGAAATGGAAAATATTTTCATGATATGGACGAAAAATAGCATTTAATATCATTAAAATAATGATGACAAAACAATATTTTATTGAACTATCGGACTATAATGTTTGGGCTAATGATATTGTTTGTGGTTGGCTCGAAAAAATAACTGACCAACAATGGAATCAGCCGGTAATAAGCAGTTTTAACAGCATACAGGAAACGGTGTTGCATATGATCGGGGCTGAAAATGTATGGACTGAAAGAATGAATGGTGTTCTTTCTCCGGTATGGATTCCCAGTGTTTTCAGCGGAACAAGAGGTGAACATATTGTTTTGATGAAAAAAACCACATATCAAGTGAAAAATGTTGTGATCGCATTTGATGAAAACAAACTGCACACAAAATTATATTTTAAGAGATTAAATGGTGAAATGAACCTGATGCCTTATTACCAGATTTTGTCGCACATGTTCAATCATGCAACTTATCATCGAGGTCAGTTGGTTACGATGCTGAGACTGGTTGGATTTACGAATGTTGGATCGACGGATTTATCCGTGTTTTACAAACAAATGAACGACGGGTAATTGACACTGCCCACACCTTCGGGATCTGAAAAGGCTTTAAGCCGTTTGGAATAAAAAAATTAAAATAAGAGTTATGAGTACACTCGAATTGGCAGCAAAGAAAACAAAAGCTTCGCCCAAAATAACTGAAAACATCAGCGGCAGTGTAGCCGTTTTGAAAGCACTTATTGCAGAAAATGTGGAAACCATTTTCGGCTATCCGGGTGGTGCGATAATGCCCATTTATGATGCACTCTATGATTTTCAAAGACAGTTGAATCATATTTTGGTGAGACATGAACAAGGTGCTATTCACGCTGCACAGGGTTTTGCGAGAAGCAGCGGAAAAACAGGGGTGGTATTTGCTACCAGCGGGCCGGGTGCCACAAATCTTGTTACCGGTCTTGCAGACGCGATGATTGATAGCACCCCGGTAGTGTGCATTACGGGCCAGGTATTTGCACATTTACTGGGTACGGATGCTTTTCAGGAAACAGATGTAATTAATATCACAACACCCGTTACCAAATGGAATTACCAGGTTACCGACGCGACAGAAATACCCTCCGTCCTTGCCAAGGCATTTTATATCGCAAAAAGCGGCAGACCGGGGCCTGTATTGATTGATATCACTAAAAACGCTCAAATACAAAAATTCGATTACGACGGGTATATAACGTGTACGCACATACGAAGTTATCGCCCAAAACCAAACATCCGGAAAAAATATATTGAACAAGCTGCGCAGTTAATCAATGCTGCTGAAAAACCTTTTGTAATTTTTGGACAAGGCGTTATTCTTGGCAAAGCGGAAAAAGAATTCGAACAATTTCTTGAGAAATCCGGAATTCCTGCTGCATGGACGATTCTTGGGATGAGCGCTATTCCGACAGATTTTCCGCTTGCAGTCGGCATGCTCGGCATGCATGGAAATTACGGACCGAATGTGCTCACCAATGAATGTGATGTGTTGATCGCGATAGGCATGCGTTTCGATGACCGCGTTACCGGGAGACTTGATAAATATGCAAAACAGGCGAAAATAATTCACCTTGACATTGACCCGGCAGAAATAGATAAGAATGTAAAAACAACGGTTTCCGTTTGGGGTGATTGCAAAGAAACATTGCCAATGCTGACTGAATTGATAGAAAAAAGAACTCACCCGGCATGGTTGCAGCGATTCAGGGATTTTCAAAAACAGGAAGATGAGCTATGTATCATTCCCGAATTAAATCCAGGCGATGCAGTGCTCACTATGGGCGAAGTAATAAAATTAGTAAACGAGCTTACAAAAGGTGAAGCCATAATTGTAACCGATGTTGGCCAGCATCAGATGGTAGCTTGCCGCTATGCCAAATACAATCATTCTATGAGTAACATCACCAGTGGCGGCCTGGGTACAATGGGTTTTGCATTACCGGCGGCAATTGGCGCAAAGTTCGGCGCACAAAATCGCTTAGTCATTGCCGTTATCGGCGATGGCGGTTTTCAAATGACGCTGCAGGAACTCGGAACCATCATGCAAAGTAATGTGGAGGTAAAAATCATTATTCTAAATAATAATTTTCTTGGAATGGTTCGGCAGTGGCAACAGCTGTTTAACGACAAGCGTTATTCTTTTGTAGACATTACAAGTCCTGATTTTGTAATGCTAGCAAAAGCTTATCGCATTGAAGGACAATGTGTTTCGCAAAGAGAAAACCTTAAAGACTCATTAGCAACAATGATAAATCACCAAGGAGCTTATTTGCTCGAAGTGATGGTGGGAAAAGAAAATAATGTATTCCCGATGGTGCCTCAGGGTTGCAGCGTGGCGGAAATAAGATTGAAATAAGCCTCTTTCTATCAAAACGACTTAAATTAAAAATATCAATGCCGTTTACAGAAATTAATAGAGACAATAATTTGCAAACCCCTCCTGCACGGGATATCGGTTGGGATGCAAAATTATACAATGACAAGCATTCTTTTGTCTTCAAATATGGCGAAGACCTCGTTGATTTATTATCGCCTAAACGCAACGAGAGGGTTTTGGACTTGGGTTGCGGCACGGGATATCTCACAAATCTCATTGCAGAATCAGGCGCAGAAGTGATCGGCATTGACAATTCAAGGGAAATGATTGAGAAAGCAAGAAATGAATATCCAACTGTTGATTTCGAAGTATTGTCCGCAACTGATTTTCATTTCGAAAATCCTTTTGACGCAATTTTTTCCAACGCAGTACTTCATTGGGTTTTGGAAAAAGAAAAAGCGATCGATTGCCTGTACGAAAACCTCAAAACAAACGGGAGATTGGTAATTGAAATGGGCGGAAAAGACAATGTTCAAAGTATACTGGACGCCGTAAAACAATTTTTACCAAAATATTCCGGTGTAAGTATATCATCCATAAACATTTGGTATTATCCGTCACTCAGCGAATATTCATCACTGTTAGAATCAAAAGGATTTCGCGTTATTTACGCTTCGCATTATGACAGAGAAACAGAATTGAAGGACGCGGCAAACGGGATCAAAGATTGGATTAAGATGTTCGGCAGTTCGTTCTTAAAAAATATTGATGAAGGTTTGGCAGATAAAATGCTAAACGAAATTCAAGAATCATTGCGGGCAACGAATTTCAGGAATAACAGGTGGTACGCAGATTATAAACGGTTAAGAGTTGTAGCAATTAAACAATAATATTATGAAACCAGAATATACCATTACGGTTTATACAGAAAATCAAATTGGCTTATTGAATCGCATTGCCATTATCTTTTCCCGGAGAAAAATCAATATTGAAAGTTTAAATACTTCCCCATCCGAAATTGACAGTGTTCATCGATTTACCATCGTTATCAATGAAACAGAAGATGTGGTAAGAAAACTTTGCCGGCAAATTGAAAAACAGGTTGATGTATTAAAAGTATATTTTAATACCAACGATGAAATCATCTGGCAGGAGGTTGCCCTTTACAAAGTTCCCACTGACATCATAGCGGAAAAAGTGAAGGTAGAACGTTTGCTTCGTGAATACGGCGCCC
>DATGFZ010000641.1:0-3939 GCA_035308805.1 Puia sp.
AAGCCGACATACTTTGAGGATACAATTAAATAACAAAAATCACATCCTCGTGTTTGTCTTTATTTTACGATCTTTACAAAACCGCTCTAACAGATCCAATCTTCATTAGTTAAAAGCCTCTTTGATAGTAAGTTTTATCAGGTATCGAATAGAAACCAATGAAACAATTCCTGATCATATTCATTTGCATGGTGCTGCTGATCCGTTGCACGAGCAAAAATAATCTCTCGAATCAAACCTGCAGTACCTGTTCGCAACATACGGATACGACACAAACCGCATTGGATACCATTCCGGTTTCTATTGCCATATCGGGCGACAGTATCTTCTTTGAAAAATTATCTTCGCAGGGGCCTTTTTCACTGGCCGTGGTGATCAAAAATAAGGAAGGGAATTTCATCAAGGGCATTCCTGTTGTATTTTCCACCGGATTAAACAGCGGATTGTTGAATCATGATACCACCATCACGGATACGCTTGGTGCGGCATACGCCATCTGGACACCAAACCCACAGACGGACACGAGTCAGCAGGTGATCGCAAAAGTGGTTTACAAAAACACTAATCTCTTCGTTAGTTTTCACGCACAGTTGCCTCAGGACACTCTCTATAATTATATAGGCACCCTCACAATGGATTCAACCAATATGCCGGGTGGTATCTTTGTTGGTTTCACTGACACGACCAACGCGCCCGATCCGTTTACGATTATCTCCGATTCGATGGCGTTGTCAAATGGACTCCCCTACCCATTTGAATTGGATGGGATGATTATACCGACATTTCAACCAGGAGAGCATGGGATTGGCGGATCCGCGATGATGACGATCAATCAATTTCTATATCCGCAAATGCAGGTTAATTACGAAGTCGGCGGACTGATAATTCTGGACGTGACCACTACCAAAACCTTCACTGACCCGGTACCATGTACCGTTACGATGCAATGGGAAATACGTGGCTCCGGAAGCTCTTATGAGGCCTATCTCAAGGAAACGGTTTCCTCACCTACCAAAGGAACGTTCACCAATGGCCGCACGGGAAAGATTGTAATCACTTCCACCCAGATGGTCATACATTGAAGGCAACATACAAATTTAGTCATCTTAAACTCCAGCAATTTATCTGCCTTTTGTATTTTATCTTTATAATCAACGATTGTCTACCGCCCTATACAGACTGCATCGCGGATTTCACGAAAAATTGAGGCCTGATTCCAACTTATAAATATTCAATCATTCTGTATGAAGAAAGAACTTCGTTTGATTTTATATTTAATCGGGTTATCGTCTTTATTCGAAGCTGCATTTTCCCAAACAGTAACCAATAAAAATTTTTCTTTTGGATCCTATGGCCGGGTGGGTGCGGGAGTAGCGGTGGGTAATACAGGAAATATAGGCCGTTCTCTCAATCTGAACGGAATGGGTTCCATAGGTGGAAGAATGGAGGAAGCGGATTACGTAGAATTAATATCAGCCTTGCATTTTAAACCCGAAATAGAAAACGACACCACACATATCAATGTACAGGCCAGAATGGCACTTTATAGCGGGAAAGGACAACTGATCGGTAATGTAAACAGCAGCAGTGAGTATGGTGGTATTACCGTTGCATTGCCTGAATTATATGCGGAGGCATTAAATATCAATGGCACAAAATGGAGCGTGTGGGTTGGTGCAAAATTTTTTCGAGGTTATGATGTACATATCGCTGACTATTTCTATTTCGATGATCACAGTACCCAGGGAGTCGGCATTACCTACAATAAAACAACATTTTCTGTTTTATTCCCCGGTGGCGAAGACACGTCAAGCTCTGTTCCCCCGTATTTCTATCTGGAAATTGTTGATGGAACGCCTCGTCCCGGCTTGCGCAGCAGAAGTCTTTTAGTCGGCGAGCATGTTATTCCATTTGATAATAACAGACAAACCATAAAACTTCTTGCCGAGTATCATCATCTGGCTAATGCGACACCAGGAGACACTGCCACTGCGTACAATTATCCTGCTGAAGGAGGATGGGCTGCCGGCATACAGCACGTCATTACATTGAATACTCCTCTCGCAGGTTCATCCAACCAGGCATCCATCCGTTACGGATATGGCATTGCGAACGGAGGTGATGGTGGAAATTCAAAAACCTGGCTGACTTATGGAGCACCCGATCCTGTTACAAAAAAATATACCAATGCATATTCCATCGCATTGGTTGATCAGATCATGTTAAATCTCACCCCTAAATACAGTTTAAGTGGGTATGGTATTTTTACAAAAAGTCATGGCGGATCGGATAGTTTAAATAAAGCGCCTGATTTTTTTGGTCGTCAAATATTCAATCGAAAAACGGAATATGCTTTTGGCGTGCGAAACTTCTGGTATCTAACAAAGCGGTTTCAACTTCTTACAGAATTGCATTATGCAAATCGTAAGGACGGAGACCAGCCATCTGCAACCATGACTAAAATATCAATCGTACCTACACTGGTTCCGACAGGAAAAACAGATCCCTGGGCGCGCCCGCAAATAAGACTTATTTACTCCATTGCCAGATATAATGATTTCGCATCCGCAAATTTATACTCGCCTTATTTGAGTAATACGGGACCCAAAAAAATCGGCCAATATATTGGGGTCAGAGTTGAATGGTGGTTGTTTTAGACTTTATTTAGACACAGCGCCTTATAACATAAATTTGGGTATTGGCTGTAATTTATAATGCGACCCTCTTTACTATTATTGAGTTTATTGAGTTTGTCTGTGTATGGACAAAAATTGCCTCAGGTAAACTTCAATCATTTTTATCTGGTAATAGATTCTTCAGATTTATCGGCCTTACAAAATTCCGGGTTCATTAAGAATGAATTCGCGGCCACGATAACAAAAACTACAAAAGCTGGAAACGGCGAAACCTGGACAGGTACTTATATGCAGGGACTCGATAATTATTTCGAGATTTTTGATAGTAGTGGAGGCGGCGCACCTCTGGGATATGTGGGTGTTGGATTAAGTGTTGACGGAATTGGTGAATTAAAAATGCTAAATTCTGAACTTGCAAAAAAATTCCAAACTGAAACTCATTTAAGGGAAAAAGAATATCCTGATAAAAAAATTCCCTGGTTCACCAGTTTAGGAATCAAAGATTCAGTTTTTGATTCTATTTCACATATCGAGTTTTGGATAATGGAATATAAAAAGGAATATTTTGATTATAACCATTTGAAAGATGACAATAAAAAGCTGACCAGAATTAACTATCTACGCCCATATGAAAAAGAAAGAAAGGGCAAAATATTGAAAAGATTTACCGGCATCACTTTTAAAGCCACAGACGAAGAACAGGAAGTTTTTTCAAATTTATTGCTGAGTTGCGGCTTCAGAAAAATTGATGATAACAGTTTAGTTTCGCCAGAGAATTTTAAAATAGATTTTATCCGAAGGAAAACTAATGACCGATATGCGTTAGCCTTTATTGAGTTTGAGAGTAGTTTTTTACGAACCGACACTGTAAAAATTACTGATAATATTCAGGTGCAATTTAAAAACCATACAGGTAAATTAATATTCAGGTAAACTACAGCCAACATTTGGTTTGATGCCAGCTGACGCGACGCTATATTTCAAAGTCTAATGTCAATAAACGGCATGTATAAATATTCTAAAATCATTCTGGTTTTTTTACTGACAGCGGGAATTAAATCATATGCGCAATTAAATAAAATGCTGGTATCACCATTGCAAACCGGACATTATTCGCCAGGGTTAATGAACATTCGTGACGAAGCAGATCCAGCACCGGTTTATGGACTGACGCTGCTGGATTATAGTACCTATCAGTATGGAAATAAGTTTTATGATAAAAACGGTAAACAGGTAACCCGAATTACAGGTCCTGCCGGCAATCTGGTGAATCTGGATGCAAATGTCAGCGGCTACAACAACA
>DATGFZ010000642.1:0-8238 GCA_035308805.1 Puia sp.
TTAAACCAAACACAGTAAGAAAATCTGTTGAAAAAATATTACTTCCGAAATCCAAGGTCATTTATTCTCAGGCTGGTGAAGACTTAATATTGGATAATCTTTTTTACCGGTTGGATATTACCAGGCCTGATTATCTCGATATCGGCACCAATGATCCCCGTTATTTCAACAATACCTATTATTTCTATTTAAAGGGGAGTTCCGGTGTCTGCGTGGAGCCAAATCCTTATTTGTATCAAAAAATTAAAAAATTAAGAAGCAGAGACATCTGTATTAACGCAGGCATTGGTATGGAAAGCGCTACGGCAGCTGATTTTTATTTGTTCCCGGATCATGCAAGCGGCTTAAGCACGTTTTCCAGAGAAAATGCAGAGCACTGGCAAAAAGTGGGCATGTATAAGATGGGAAAAATCAACTATGAAAAAATTATTTCAATGCCCTTAATTCCTATCAATGACCTGATAGAAAAGTATTGTAAAAAAACGCCTGATTTGCTCTCCATAGACGTCGAAGGATTGGATTTTTCTATTTTACAATCATTGGATTTTGGAAAATACAGTCCCCGGGCCATCTGTGTTGAAACGCTTGCATATGCAGAGGATCAGAAAGAATATAAAACAACAAATGTTATAGACTTTTTGAAAATGAAGGGTTATGCTGTTTATGCCGATACACACATCAATACCATATTTATAAGAGAATAACCTGAATCAAATGAAGGCAATAATTTTTGGCGCCAATGGACAGGATGGCTATTATTTAACCCGATTGCTGCAGCAAAAGGGAATTGTTGTTATTGGTGTTTCCAGAAAAAGTGATTTACAAACCACTGATATCACTTCCTACCGGGATGTTGCTGATCTCATAGAAAAAAATCAGCCGGAATATATTTTTCATCTTGCTGCGAATTCTACAACCCGGCATGAGGCACTCTTTGAAAACCATTCGGTTATTTGCACGGGAACCTTAAACATTTTAGAGGCTGTCAGGGTTCATGCTCCGCATACTAAAGTTTTTATATCAGGAAGCGGGTTGCAATTCGTCAACAACAACCTACCGATCAAAGAAACGGATGCTTTTGAAGCAAGAGATGCTTATTCTGTAAGCCGGATTCACTCGGTATTTGCGGCCAGGTATTTCAGAGGATTGGGGATACCGGTCTATGTCGGGTATTTTTTTAATCACGACAGTCCGAAAAGAACGGAAAGACATATCGCAAAGAAAATATCGGAGGCGGCCAAAAGAATTGCAGAAGGGAGTGCGGAGAAACTGGAAATAGGAGATATGAGCGTAATCAAAGAATGGACATTCGCCGGAGACGTGGTCAGGGGAATATGGACGCTGGTGAACCAGGACGAGATCAGAGAAGCGAATATCGGGTCAGGAATCGGCTACTCCATTGAAGATTGGCTGGACTTGTGTTTTGGCATAATCAATAAAAATTGGAAAGATTTTGTGAATCCTAAAATTAATTTTACGCCTGAATATAAAAAGCTGGTCTCGGATTCTTCCGTCATGTTTTCGTTGGGATGGAAACCCGGAATTACTCTTGAAGAATTAGCCCGGATGATGCTCACCTAATCAATATTTACATGCGGCCACCACAAAAAATAGTATTGATCCAGCTTTATTCAAACGGTGATTGCCTGTATGCCACGGCCGTAGCCCGGCAAATCAAATCTGATTACCCCGGTTGTCATTTGACCTGGGCTGTAGCTTCTTTCTGCAAAAATATCATTGCCAACAACCCTTATGTCGATGAAATATTAGAAATAAGTTCAGTAAAAAAAGATGACGTAAAAGCTTTCAGGAAATTTACCAGGGATGTTCATCGCGGACAGTTCCACACAACATTTGATCGGGTTTTTACAACGCAGATCGCCGGTGTGAACCTGGCGTTTTATGATGGCAGTATCCGGAGTAATATTTTTCGCGCGTATCCTTCTGCCATAAAAGTGCCGGTAACGCCGGTGTTGAACTTAACAGTCGCCGAAATGGACAATGTAAAAAAATTTGCCGCCAGATTTGAATTGAGCGATTATAAACACGTTATTTTATTTGAATATGCGCCGCAAAGCGGCCAACTCAATATCAGCAAGGAGATTGCTGTTAGCATAGCTGAAAAATTAATTGAACGAACGGGTATCGCTGTCGTCCTGTCATCGGGAAGTAAAGTATTAAGCATGCACAAACAAATTATCGATGGCAGCATACTGACGCTGAGGGAAACGGCAGCGCTTACCCATTATGCCACTTTTTTGTTAGGCTGCTCGTCAGGAATCACGTGGGTGTCCACATCAGATGCGGCAAAACTCCTACCCATGGTGCAGCTGTTGGACGCGGAAGCCAAATGGAGAAATTCCGTACTGACCGATTTTACCAGGTTTGATTTGCCAGCCGATGCATTAATAGAGATGTACGAGTTTAATGAAGAAAAGATCATTGAGTGCGTTGGGCTTGCTCTAGAAAACTTTTCGGTGGCAAAGAATAAATTCAACCAGGTTGCTCCCCTCAATTTCAAAACGACAAGAAGCATCATATACAATTTGCTTTGCTATTTGGAGTTTGGTGCCATTCTAAAGCACATAAAAGTGAACGTGGAAATTTATGGCAATAATTTTTCTTTCTATAAAGAAGTCCTGGCAGGGTTTATTATTTTTCCGTTCAGGTTGTTCAGTAATTTTATCAGGAAGCAAGTGCTAAAAAAATAGTTTTACCGCCATGCTTACACGTTTCAGGCGACCTGAAAAATGGTCTGGTAGAAATTATTAATTGCACAAATCGGTTCCAGTTGAATGTAAAAACATTTCTGAAAGATTTCGGCCGCAAAAAACTCATGGTTGGCTACTGAAAATTCGTCAAAAATAAGAATGTCACCCTTTCTCAAATAAGGATACAGCTGAGACAAAATAAATAATGTGGAAGAGAACAGATCTGCATCCAGATGAATAATTTTTCTTTTTGCTGATTTTAACGCTGATTGGTTTTCTTCGATAAAACCAGGAAATGTATGTTGAAATAAACCCTTTATAAAGGCATGCCGGTTATCGGTTGATTCCATGATTTCATGTTTCATGTCTCCTTTTTTATAAAACAATCCCCATTTCTCCGGTAATCCTTCAAAAGTATCAAAGCCATGAAATTTCGAATCCGGATGATGGTTGTTGTCCATCCACCAGCGGAATGAAACTCCGCTTGCCACTCCAAATTCAAGATAGCATATCTCTGTTTGTTCAAGATTAAATTTATTGACCACGGTTTCAAATCCCATTACCCTGTTGGTATATTTTCTTACCGGTTTAAAAAAATCATTCGGTTTAATTTTTTTATTGTTTTTGGATATCCATGCGGTGAGCATAGAAAAATTATAAAGAAATAAAAAAAAATGTCTAAAAGGATAAATTAAATAAAACACTCTGCTGTATAATAAAATATCTTTACAAAAGCTATTGATTTTTCTAATCATAAGTTTCAACTATCGTACAAACATACTAATTATACTTTTTTTGATACCGCATTTGTCTTCATTTAATAAATTTTCCAATTAATCAAGTGACTGCACTTTCTATCATTATTGTAAACTACAAAAGCGCTACACTGATCATTGAATGTCTCCGAACAATTTATGCACGCACAAAAAATATTGATTTTGAAATTATCATTGTTGACAACGATTCAAAAGATAACAGCAAAGAATCCATTCTCTCAACGTATCCTGCTGTGAGGTGGATTGGTATGGATTGCAATGCAGGTTTTGCAAGAGCAAATAATGAAGGAATCAGGCAGTCAAAGGCTGAAGTGGTTTTATTGCTTAATCCCGACACCCTGGTAAATGACGATGCCATCGATAAATGTTACCGGCTTTTTATAAACTCGCCCTTTGTTGCCTGCGGAGTTCAGCTATTAAACCCGGATCTGTCTCCTCAAATTTCAGGAAATTATTTTGTGAAAGGGGGACTGAATTATTTGTTGCCGCTGCCTTATTTTGGACATGTTGTTAAATCCCTGGGGATTTTATTTAAAGCCAAAAAACCAAACGTCCCCAATGCGGAATCAACCGTGGAAGTTGATTGGATAAATGGCGCATTCCTGATGGTGAAAAAATCTGCGATCCAGCATGCGGGGTTACTTGATGAAGATTTTTTTATGTATGCAGAAGAAACCGAATGGTGCAGCAGATTGAAAAAGGAAGGAAAGCTCTGCATTTTCGGGGAACTCAAAGTAATTCATCTGCAGGGCGAAACTGCCCTGTCAACTTTTAATTCTTCGGATAAAACATATGCCAATTTATTTGATAGAAAAGGGCTGCAGATTATGCTTTCCAATATGGTTCGGATCAGGAAACAGTTTGGCATTGGCTGGTTTTTATTGATGCTTGCTTTTTACGTATTTGAAATTCCGATCTTTTTATTCGGATTTCTTTTTTCAAAAATATTTTATGGCAGTCAAGCGAAATACCATTTTTCGCAGTGCAAAGGATATTCCCGGAATGTGATTTATGTCCTGAAAATGATGTCAAGGATCATAAGCAATAAACCCTATTTTTATAAGGTTTTATGAAAATGTCTTGTATCCCACTGATAAATCGTGTATTTTTAATCCCAACCAGAAACCTTTCACATATGAAACTCCTGCTAACCGGAATGGTATTGGCTTGTCTAACTTCGTTTTTGTTTTCAGCATGTCAAAAAACAGTAACGGTTACCAACACGGTAACGGATACGGTTACCAACCAGGTAACAGACACCTTAAATCTAAAAGATACACTGATCAGGACATTGGTTCTGCAACCCGGACCGGATGAAGGTCAGAATTGCATTGTAAACAGTTCTTCTATTTATGCCGCGTTGAATATTAATAGTAACCCCGACATCAATGCCAGTACATGGACTTATAATTCTCTTGGCGGAACGGATGGTATTGGAAGAACCTACATAAAATTTATCGGGTTGGATGGAATGCCTGACAGCGCGATCATCTTATCCGCCAAATTATCTTTGTTTGGCATCAGCGTTGGTACAGCGGCACCACAGGGAAATTCAGGATATCCAGGCTCTCCTTATTCTACCGATAATCAATGTTGGTTAAAAAGAGTAACGGCAGACTGGAACCCGGATTCTCTCACCTGGAATAATGCTCCGGCAACCACCGATGCAAATGAAGTATCGGTCTCCGCATCGACTGCACAATGGAATTATGATGCAACAGATATTGATGTTACCAGTTTGATTAACGGCATGCTGGATAATCAGAACTATGGTTTTGCCATGGTACTGGAAACAGAGCAGGATTACAGGAGTCTTTCTTTTGCCAGTTGCAAGGTTTCCGATTCAACAAAATGGCCAAAACTGGTTGTAACGTACAAACTCCATTAAGACACAAATGGGTTTCTTCAAACATACTTTTGGAGAATTGCCGGTTTCTAATATTTATTTTTAAAATTTATTAGAATTTGTATTTCTTACCATCATCAGTGAGGTCGCTGGCAAAAAAAACTGGTTTATCTGTTGGCATTATTTTACTGGTCAACGCGCTGCTGGTTGCTCAAACCAATTGCACCAAAATTGATTTTCAAAAAATAATTTCTGCGGCAGGAGATGATCAGGCCTATGATGTAGCATATACTCCCGACAATGGTTTTTTATTGTGCGGAAGAACAACCTCCTCAGGTGCCGGAGGATACGATGCCCTGGCAATAAAAATGGATTTTAATGGAAATATCATTTGGTCTAAGACTTATGGAAGTGCGGGAGACGATGCCTTTCATCATATAATTTCAACAAAAGACGGAAATTATATTGCCGTGGGATGGAGTCAATTTAATCTTACCCATGTCAATGATGTATTCATTGTGAAATTTGATCCCAACGGTAATCTGATTTGGGCGAAATCGTATGGCGCAGGGACGCCAAATGGCGAAGTTGGTTATGGAATCGTGGAAACAGATGACGGCGGTTTTGTTATCGCGGGTGATTACAATACCAATCCGACGGTTGTCCAGCCATTGTATTTAAAACTTGATCAAAATGGAAATTTATTGTGGGTTGATGTAATGAATGTAAATACTGCCGGTGAGGCTTTTGATGTAGTTGCAGATGGAAATTATATTACCGGCGCCGGCGTGTCTGCTGTTGGTGGAATTACCACGTTTAATGACGGTTACCTGGTTAAACTCCAAAGCACCGACGGAAGTTTACTTTGGTTAAAAAATATTGAAAGTGAAAACAGAAGCAATCGTTTAAATGATATCACGCTAAAAAACGGAGAATATGTTTTGGACATGTACAATGCTGATTCGTGGGTAGGCACCAATGAAAAGCCTTTAATTTTTACTACCGATACCAGCGGTAACCTGCTTTATTCTGAAAGTTATGAGGTGACGGGCATCAACACGGATATGATTTATGAGTCAATTTACCCCACCGCAGACAATGGTTATATAGCAAGCTTATCCGAAGCTATTAATAATACAACTCCGCGCCTTGTAAAAATCAGCCAAACAGGCAGTATAGATTGGGTCAGTAATTATTCATCATATTATTTTCAACATCTTACAAAAGTTATTCAGGATCCGTCCGGCGAATATGTTGCCACAGGAATTGTAAATAACAATACCGGATCTAACGGTGACATTATTTTTTTAAAAACGGATGCCCATGGTAATATAAAAGATACGACCGGCAATCCGGTTTGTCCTGTTACGCATTCCCCTGCTCAAAATAACAATATATCCATTCAGGTTTCAAACGCGGATTACTTCACAGTTACCACCGGAGGTGTTCAAAGCGTTTCAGCAAACGTGGTGGTGGCAGCTTTTTCACCGCAAATACAAAATCCCTGCATCAGTTCAAACACATGCGATACGTTGAAGATAAAAGGAAATGATTCGGTCTGTAATTTTAGTCAAACGGGCATTTTTCAGGCTTTTAAAGATTCCAACTGCTATTCACCGGTACAATGGAACATTGATCCTTCTTTTGCTGCAATAGTTTCGAGTTCTGATTCTACGGTTCAGTTGCAATTCAAAAAAAACGGACAGGGCTTCTTGTACGCAAAAATGACTTCCTGTAATATCCTTCAGGACAGCCTGCAAATAACCGCCATGCAATCTCCCGATTCAGTAAATCTCGGTCCGGATATTACTCAGTGCGAGAACAACATCAGTCCAATAACATTACATGCTGGCGGCGGTTTTAAAACATACCTCTGGCAGGATGGGTCAACCGATTCTACTTTTCAAACAAACCAGGCAGGAAAATATTTTGTAGTTGCGCAGAATTATTGCGGTATTAATTTTAGAGACACTTTGCTGGTAACACTTGGACCACCCGTTTCTTTTAATCTTGGTCCTGATTTGAAAAAATGCAGCAATGATACCTTAACGATTGTGGCGCCGCCGGGATTTAATGGATATTCCTGGAGTCCAGATTATGCGATCAGCAATATCAATTCACAAACGATTGACATCTTTACGGCAACGGATACTGCTTATATCTGCCATGCAAAAGCAGGTATCGGTTGTACGGTTGCTGATACCATACGGGTGAATGTTTTTCAATCTGCAATTATTAATCTGGGGAATGATACGAGTTTTTGCCATGGTGATAGTTTAGTCCTTAACGCGGGCTCTGGTTTCACGTCCTATCAATGGAGCAACGGCGCGACATCGCAACAAATTACAGTAGGTCAAACCGGCAATTATTGGGTGAAGGCAACGGATTTGAATGATTGTTTGACGAAAGACACCCTGATGCTCCAGGTATTTACCCTTCCTGTTGTTAATATCGGCCCAGACACTTTTGTTTGCAAAAACAGTTCTTATACATTTAATGCCGGCAGCCATTTCATTAACTATTTATGGCAGGACGGATCTGTCAACCCGACGTTTAGCGCCACTCAGCCCGGCACCTATTGGGTAAAGGTGACTGATGCCAACGATTGCTCAAATGCAGACACAGCCAAAATCCTCGCTGTTATTGACCTCCCCCAGAATTTTCTGGCAGATACCGCTTCCATATGTGCCGGTTACTTGTTGCAATTACAGGCAATTGGTCATTGGACCTCCTATAAATGGTTCGACAGCACAACCACAACAAGCACGACCATTACATCACCCGGTATTTATTGGTTACAGGTTACTGATTCAATGGGCTGTTCAGCAGCAGACAGCATCATCGTCTCCGGCAAAAACAATTGCATATTAGGGGTTTATTTTCCCAATGCCTTTACACCCAATCA
>DATGFZ010000643.1:0-7293 GCA_035308805.1 Puia sp.
GTTTCATCCTGCCTGGTTGTATTCTATTCCTGGTTCTGCTGTTGTGGTGGCTGATTTCATTTTTCCATCTTTTCCCTGCTTATGCCTTACCGTCGCCTGGCGATGTCTTCAGCAGCCTGCGTGAAGAAATAGCTTCAGGAAGATTATTTAACGATATGGTGGCTTCCTTATGGCGGGTCGCTGTTGGTTTTGTTCTTTCCGTGATATTGGGTGTGCCCCTTGGTTTATGGATGGGGCAGCATGCCTATGCAAGACAGGCTTTTCTCCCCATGTTTAATTTCTTCCGTTTTCTATCCCCGCTTGCCTGGATCCCTTTTGCGATTCTTTGGTTTCACATCGGCGATAAACCGGCTGTATTTTTAATTTTCATGGCAACATTTTTTCCGCTTGTGCTGGCAACCATGTCGGCTGTTGCCACCATCCCGGCTATTTATTTCCGGGTTGCCCATGACTACAACTATAAAGGGTTTGAATTAATCACTAAGGTTACTTTTCCTGCAGTGCTTCCCCAAATCATTACCTCGTTGCGTGTGAGCTACGGCATCGCATGGGTTGTCATTGTTGCTGCCGAAATGGTTGGATGCCAGGATGGTCTTGGTTACGGCATTTGGGAAGCGCGCAATGGGTTACGGTTGGATTCCTGTATATGTTATATGATCACTATAGGGCTGCTGGGTATGGCCATTGACCGCCTGTTGACTCAATTCACTAAACTTTCGTATGTACGCTGGGGTTATGAAAGATAATTTACACCAAACGAGATTAATACTGGAAAATGTTTCGCATCATTACGGCGCGTTGCCAGTTTTGCAGGATATTAATTTTTCGGTTACTCACGGGGAATTCGTGGTTATTGTAGGTCCTTCCGGATGTGGTAAAACAACCTTACTGAATCTTTTATCTGGTTTTATAAGACCTGTTTCCGGAAAGGTACAGATCAGCGGGGTCATCCGTACGGTCTACCAGCAGGACGGTCTTTTTCCCTGGCTCACTGTCTCAGAAAATATTGCAATGGGTTTGCGTTCTTTTGAAAATATCGGGCAACGTAATAATGAAATCAAAGAACTGATAGACCTCATCCGGCTGGAAGGATTTGAAGATCATTATCCACACCAGCTTTCCGGAGGCATGCGCCAAAGGGTGGAGCTTGCCCGTGTCCTTTCGGGTGATTCCGATATATTATTGATGGACGAACCATTTTCCGCCCTCGATTACCAGACCAGATTGCGCATGCGTTATGAACTGGTCCGGGTCCTGGGCAAAAGACCCCGGACAGTGGTGTTTGTAACCCACGATATTGAAGAGGCCGCACAACTGGCGGACCGGGTACTGGTGTTATCAAATCGGCCGGCGCTGCTTTGCCGTGAACTAAATATCAATTCTCCGCGACCACGCAACCCCACCGACGGGGCCGTTGTTGAAGCAACAAAAGCCATTCTCACTGAACTCGGGCTTTGAACCGCCTTTTTAAACATATAGAGATACTGTTGTAATATTGCCGAGCAGATAATTTATTTAACGTGCCATTTCTGTTTATGAAAAAGATGATGAAATTTTCCACATCAGGTCTTATTGCAGTTCCCCTGCTCATCCTGGTCGCACTTGGTTTGCTGCGTTACAAACCCTGGCGCAGCGATGGCGCTGCCAACCCAAGAGATGTCGTGCATGAAGGTCCGAATAACGGAGCGCTGCGTGAATTAACGGTTGGGTATCTTCCCGTCACCTGTCATTTGACCTGCCCGGTCACTGACTTTGCCTCAAAGACAACCGAGTCAAACACCAACTTCAATTCAAGGGTATTCTCGGATTTTCCCACCGTCGTCAGCGCATTGGAAGCGAAGCAAATCCAGGCGACATTTATGATCGTGCCGCTGGCCATGAAGCTTCGGGAGCAGGGTGTTCCCGTTAAGATCTGTTATCTGGGGCACCGTGACGGCTCGGAAATAATCGTTGCAAAGAAAAGCAATGCTAGAAGCCTGGGAGACCTTAAAGGGAAAACGATCGCCATTCCAAGCCTGTTCAGCAATCAAAATTTTGTTTTTCATAAATTAATGGAAGATTACGGCTTGAAAAATGATGATATCAATTTTGTTGTCCTGCCTCCGCCGGACATGCCTACTTCGCTGGCTTCCGGAGCTATTGACGGATATTTTGTAGGAGAACCTTTTTGTGCAAAGGCGGAATTGGACGGGTATGGCCGCGTGCTATATTACGCACGGGATATCTGGCCAAATTTTATTTCCTGCGCTTTGGTCGTTCACGAGGACCTGATAAAAGAACATCCGGAAATTGTCCGCGACCTCGTTCGTGGAATTGCGCAATCCGGGGCATGGGCAGAAACACATCGCGCCGAGGCAGCAACACTGGCAGCGCCTTATTTCCGACAGGATGAAAAAGTACTCAATTATGTCCTTACTTCAGAACCTCATCGGGTAAGTTATGTGCAGCTCACGCCTACGGAACAGGACTTTCAAATCATAAAAGATATCGGCCTGAAACTTGGACTCCTCACCAAACACATCCCCGTGACTGATTTCATTGACCGCGATTTTATTCCGCAGGAAATAATCCCTGCATCCATTGATCTCAGAAAAATCGCAGAAAAAAAATAAACTCATACCCGATCTAAAACAGCATCCGATTGGGGCGACTGATTAAACTTTATTTTGTTTGTCAGTTTATTGGCTCGGGGAACAATGATCAGTCCACAGCCAAAGGCAATCGGAAACATGATAAGCCAGGTAGTCATTCGTGATCACAGCAGTACGGAAAAAGCATTTTCAGCAAGCCCGGGATTACGGTTTAATTCACTGATACGGAAGTTTTGCTCAAAGCCTGTTCTGCCAATCGCGTTCCCTCGATGCGCGATTTGATTTTTGCAAAAGTGATATCTCTTGACGTGGAGGTATCATCAGCAAAAGGTGAAAAACCACAATCGTCGGTTGTCCCGAATTGTTCGACTGGAATAAACTCAACAGCTTCCAGTATGGTATCCAAAATTTCTTTCGGTGATTCTATCCTCGGATTCAATACGTCTGTGACTCCTAAGAAAACACGCTGTGCGGGCCTCCGGTTTTCTTTGATGGCAGCAAGAACAGCACGTTTGTCTTTTTCTCCTGCAAATTCGAGATAAAAATTCCCGGCATTTAATTGAAACAATAATGGAAGTAAAGAACCATAGGGAATATCCGCGCTGTGGGTGGAATCGTGATCGCCACCAGGACAGGAGTGAACCCCGATTTTTTTCTTTCTTCTTCACTAAATCGGTTTAGCACGGCATTATTTAAATCAATAAATGATTGCAGCACACCTCCGCTGGGGTCAAGTTTCAATGCCAGTCTTGCCTCGGTGAAATCGATTTGCACGGTGTATGCACCGCCGTAAAGGCTTTTCCTGATGTCTGCCTCAGCCTCATTGAGCAGGTCATGGATGAACTGCTCGTGCGAATATCCTTCAATGCCGGATTGGGGATACAGCAAACTGATTGCTGATACGGCGATCACCGCCTGTTTGACGGGCAAAGCAGTGAGCCGTTTTGCTTTTTCAAGATAACTGCTTGCATAGTTTTGATAATGGAAGGGACCTTTTGTTATCACCGGCAGCTGGCGTGTGTGACCATCGGCAAAAGGAATGACCACACCATTTGGGTCCAGGTCCTTCATACCGGCAATGGGATAAGTGGCAAAGCTTGGTTTGGTCTGTTCTCCGTCCGTGATGACGGGAGAACCAGTCTCTTCAAAACGTTTAATGGTATCCGTTAGTGCGTCGTCGAACAACTGCTGAAGATCATGGTCGCTTAGTTGTCCTGCGGCATTGGCACGCATTCCCAAAATCAATTCAACCGGACGTGGGATGCTTCCGATTGGTTCTGTTTGAATTTTCATATTGCAATGTTGAAAAGTGATCAATATAATGTCAGGTTATTTATAAGTATACAAATCGAAATCGAGATAACCTTCTTCTGCTCTTTTCGGAGCCCGGTTTACATAATACTGCCTGTCTTCAGGCGCCCATGTAGCAAGTCCGTCCACATAACGGTTATACATGCAAAAAGCAGCAGCGATCAGGACCGTGTCATGGATTTCCCTGTCCGTTGCGCCAAGGTTTTTTGCCTGATCGATCTGTTCTGCCGTGACATGCCTGCCACCTTTCTGCACGCTAGCCGCAATGGACAACAGCGATTTTAATTTTTCGGAGACCGGCGCTGAATGATAATCTTTTTTGATCGCGTCAATGGCTGCAATATCGCAACCCAGGTAGTGGCCTGCGAGGGCACCATGAACGTTCTGACAAAAAAAACAATCATTGAGTGAAGAAACATAAGCACCGATCAATTCACGTTCGCCGCGCGATAAGGTGTTGTTGTCATCACGCAATAAAATTTCTGCAAGTTCATTCAGCGGCTTTGCGGTTTCGGGGCGAAATGCCATGGGTCCGCGGATGCCGGGAAGATCGGGGAGCGTTATATGTGCCATACTTAATTATCGTTTTATGAATTGTTTACAATGATGGATTCCATATTGTATTCATTTTATTTATTTTTAATTTTCAGGTTGTTGTTGCTGTCTGCGGCAGTACATAGCCTTTGCTCATTCTTTTTCCCATTTCTTCATACACGGCGGGATCAGTTGGCGTAAAGCTGGCGAGACCGTCGACATACCTGTTGAACATGGAAAAAGCTGCCGCAATTAAAACGGTGTCATGAATTTCCCTGTCGGTTGCTCCCAGCTGTCTCGCCAGTGCAACATCATCCGGGGTAACTGCTTTTCCAAGTATCTGCACCTTGCCCGCGATATGCAATAAAGCTTTTAATTTATCGCTGATCTTTGCCTGTCGTAAATCTTTCAGGACTTCATCAACAATATTTTTTTCATCGGCGTATAAACATCGGGAAGCTGCAGCGTGGCTGCTCATGCAAAACATGCATTGGTTACGGGATGATACGTAGGCTGCGATCAATTCTCTTTCTGCTTCGGATAGCGTGGATTCGCCACGCAACAGAATCTGGGCGAGTTCATACAGGGGTTTGCCTGTTTCTGGTCTGAACATCACCAGACTTCTTATTCCGGGAACTCCTTCTGCGACCTGGATATGTGCCATTTCTTTGATTTACAATGTTAGAAAACCATTTGTTTATTTCGAATATTCATTACCGTTAGTCATGCGGGGAGGTGTTTATTTTTAGTTTTCAGCTCGCCGCCGGTGCCCCGTCCCGCACAAAAGCAGGGGAGCGCGGAGTAAGGATTATTAAATGCATGCATCATGGATGTTGACTTTAAATTTTCTATCATAACCCATCAGGTTGTTTTATTTTCCGCTGACATAAACGTCGTGGCAAAGCCGATTAAAAAAATAAATGAGAAAATAAATATCGCATTGCCATAGCCACCAAGCAGGATAACCAAAGCGCCGATAAAAAATACGACCACTCCGGTAAACAACCTGCCGATATTAAAACAGAAACCTGTCGCTGATGCACGAATGGCTGTTGGGAACATTTGCGGAATATACACCGCGAGCGCTCCCTGGCTGATGCCAAAGAAAAAAGCTAGCAGGGTCATTTCCAGGTACGTGACCGTTGAAAATGAGCTGTTGAGTTTGAATAATAAGAACGTGAACAGGAAACAGGCGCCAAAACACATCAGCATGGTTTTGCGAAGTCCGATTGCATTAGCGATCCAACCCGAAGAAAAACTGCCTGCCAGACCACCGGAGGCCATGATCATGATCGTTAGTCCGCGCATGCGTTGGGCATTTGAAGGGGAAGAAATATTTTGAGCCCATGTCGGTGCCCAGGAAAAAATTGCCCATAAGCCGATCAGCATCGCGCCAAATATCATAGATCCCGCTAAAAGATTTTTTTTGTTAGATTCCCTGAAGAGCTGTTTATTAAAATTTTCTGTTGTTTTGTTTACCAGCCTGTCTTCTTTCCATTTGGTTGATTCCGGCAAAATAAATATGGCCACCACGGACAAGGCGAGCGGTACCATTCCGACCATAAAGGCCTGGCGCCAGGAGGCAACCAAATTATTGATCGCGCCGGCTGCAAAAAAGCCGACGGGTATGCCAATGGAAACGATGCCCAGGGCGATCGCTCGTTTTTTTTCCGGCCACATTTCTGATATGAGAATCGTTGTTGTCACCAACACGCCCCCGATACCAAATCCCGAAAAGAACCTCGAAACGCTTACCATCATCCATGTGGATGAGGCAGCGGTAATGAGCGTAAAGATCCCATAACAGGCAGTGGATAACAGGACAGATCGTGATCGGCCGATCTTATCGCAGATAAACCCCCACAAAAAACCTCCAAACATCCATCCGAAAATGAACAGGGAATTGATGTAGGCACTTACCTCATTCATCTTTTCATCACTCACCCTACCAAGCAGGTCTTTTACGGTAACTGGTAAATAGGCTGACATCAGCATGGTAACAATGCCGGAGAAAATGGTGCTGAGAAAACAAATGGTGAAAATGACGGCCCTGATTGTTGTCGTAGCGGCAGCAAATTCCGGGCTGATCATGGTTTCCGCCTTTCCCGATATGGTCATTTCATTTTCCATTATTTAACGGGTTGATCTTTTAAGTGAGCGTAGCCGTTTTTCAATCGATTGTATCCGTGTTCTTTTAACCTGTTGCCAAGACTGGTGTAGAACTCAGGCAGCGTTGGCGTAACGGTTGAAAGCCCGTCAACATAGCGATTGTATAAACAAAACAATGCGGCAATTAAGACCGTGTCGTGAATTTCAATATCGGTCGCTCCGGCATCCCTTGCCTTTTGTATCGATTCGCCCGTCACATTTTTCCCGCTTTCCTGAACCTGCGAGGCAATGGTAAGGAGCGCTTTCATTTTATCACTCACCGGAGCGGTGTGGATATTTTCTTTTACTTTTTCTGATGTTTGCGATTCACCGAGCAACACGTTTGCCGCTGCGGTATGCGCGGCGGTGCAGAATGTGCACTGGTTGCGAGATGACACGATGGTTGCAATCAATTCCCGCTCGCCTTCTGTCAATGAAGAGGGTCCGCGCAATAATACCTGGGTGAGTTCCCGGATCGGGGCGGCACTATCCTGGCGGTATTCCAGCAGACCGGTGATGCCGGGTAAATGTTCTTCCAATGATATATATGGCATGTTCAGAATTTTAAAAATGATTGTTGCACGGTGTCCAACGGATGTGGCGTGATGAGATCAGCAAAGATTTAAATGATATGAAAGCTTACAAGAAGTGAAAAAATTTATGCGCTGGTATCAGGCGGGCGTTCATCGGTGCCGGAAAAATCAGAGGA
>DATGFZ010000644.1:0-6235 GCA_035308805.1 Puia sp.
GATGCGAAAAAAACGGTAAAGGTTCAGATGCAATATGATTTTGATAAAAAAGAATTGACTGCAAAAGCAGCGCAGGATAAAAAAGACGCGGACGCAAAACGAATCAAAAACACGCAATATTTGGTGATTGCTGCACTCAGCGTCCTGGTACTCGCCGCGTTAATCATCGCTTTTATTATTTACCGGAACAACCGGCAAAAGCAAAAAGCCAACCAGGTTTTAGAGAAAACACTTACTGATTTAAAATCCACTCAAATCCAACTCATTCAATCAGAAAAAATGGCTTCACTGGGCGAACTCACAGCCGGCATTGCCCATGAAATCCAGAACCCGTTAAACTTCGTGAACAATTTTTCAGAAGTCAACGTTGAGCTATTGAACGAATTGAAAGAAGGGCCTTTACAAAAATTGCCTGAGGTTGAAAGGACAGAAGCTGAAGAAATCCTCAATGACCTCGGTGAGAATCTTGAAAAGATTGTTATCCACGGTAAGCGCGCCGATGCCATAGTAAAGGGTATGCTCCAGCATTCCAGATCAAGCACGGGTATAAAAGAACATACGGATATTAATGCATTAGCCGATGAATATTTACGATTGGCTTATCATGGATTGAGGGCAAAAAATAAAGAGTTTAATGCAACAATGAATACAGATTTTGATCATTCAACCGGCAAAATCAATATCATCCCGCAAGATATAGGGAGAGTGCTGCTGAATCTATACAACAATGCATTTTATGCGGTGAATGAAAAAAGCAAGCAACAAATTCCCGGATATGAACCCACTGTCTCTGTAAGGACAAAAAAGATAAATGGTAAAATTATACTAACGGTGCTTGATAACGGAAACGGGATTCCCCAACAAGCAGTTGATAAGATCTTCCAGCCATTTTTCACTACCAAACCAACCGGTCAGGGAACCGGGTTGGGATTGTCATTGAGCTATGATATTGTAAAGGCCCATGGCGGGGAAATAAAAGTGAATACAAAGGAAGGAGAATTTACTGAGTTTGAGATCCAACTGCCGGCAGGTTCATGAGAAACAAAATATTTTACATATAATTATGGAAGTACACCACCATCCGGACGTTCATCATAAGAATAAACATTTCAAGGAATATTTTCTTGAGTTCCTGATGATATTTCTCGCGGTTACCATGGGATTTTTTGCGGAGAGCCTGAGAGAAAATATCAATGATTCGGCAAAAGCAAAAGATTATATCCGGTCATTCTATGAGGATATGAAAACTGATACAGCAAAGATTTCTGCAATATTGGATTTCGATGACGATAAAATGATCGGGCTAGGCAATATCGCCAAATGTTATGATACTGTTTTGCAGAGCACGCAGTCGTGTTCATGCATGTTTCAGATCGTGAAAAACACCATTTTTAATATGCCTTTTCAGATTACCGATCGTACACTGCAGCAACTTGGCAATGCAGGCGGCTTTCGCTTATTGCAAAAAGAGGATGCCGACAGCATCACCAGGTATCTCCAGGATTTCAATTACATCAGGGATTTTCAATCCACAGGTTACCAGCAGGCACAGGATGAAGTGAGAAAAACAATGAGCCAGGTGATCAATGTTAAAGCCACTCTGCAATTACTCAGTCCGGAAATAAAAGGCGAACTTTTGTTTTCTCACGACAAGGCTTTGCTGAATGAATATTTCAATGAGATCATAAAATATAATGGTTTCACCGGTGCCCAGCGGGGAATGTTAAAAAAGTTCAGAGATAATCAAATAAAAATGATCGGTTTTTTTAAGAACAAATACCACTTTGAATAAAATGAGCGAAGCATGTTTTTAAGAGTCATTGCGGCACAATCTATTAACCCAAATTAAAATATGGAAGTACACCATCACCCCCACGTGGAAAAGAAAAATTTTAAAGAATACTTTCTGGAGTTCCTGATGATATTTCTTGCTGTGACCATGGGTTTTTTTGCAGAAAGTATCCGCGAAAGTATTACGGATAATGCAAAAGAAAAGGAATTTGTCATGTCCATGATTGAGGACGCGGCTACTGATACGGCAAACATCCGGATAGCCATTCAACTTAATGAGAAAAGGATAAACCATTTGGACAGCCTCTGTACGATCTGCTTTAATTACAGCGCCGCTCCTAACCAGGACGTGGATATTTACAGACTATACAGGTATGGACTTGTTCACCCTGCCTTTATCAGCCCGACGGAAAGAACATTGCTGCAATTAAAGAATTCCGGGGGCATGAGGCTGATACGAAGAAAAACCGCCGTTGACAGCATCATTGCCTACGACGATATGGCAAAAAAACTAGCCGATCAGCAGGCTTATTATGAGCGCTACCAGAATGAAAGCATAAACTCTTCGGTGGAATTGCTGAATTTTAAATATTACCAGTCATTCCGTACCGGAATGAATTTAAAAAACCTGGCAACTGATTATCCTTCTGCCCAACTGCTTGACCGTGATAAATCAAAAGTGATACAATTGGGAAACAGGATAACGGTTTATATGGGCGTTGTGGATTTTTACAAGGCAAGGCTGATGGAAATGAACATGCATGCGGTAAACCTGATCACCACCTTAAAAAAAGAATACCGTTTGGAAAACCAGTGACGAAGCATGAAGCGCGAAGCCGGAATGTCGGTAAGACGTGAATGGTGAATGATTAACCCTGAACCCCGCTACAATCTCGAAATCAAAACTGTAAACAAAATAATGGAAGTACATCATCATCCCGACGTTGATCACAAGAAAAAACATTTCAAAGAATATTTTTTAGAATTCCTGATGATCTTTCTTGCGGTGACCATGGGATTTTTTGCTGAGCAGATCAGGGAAAATATTTCAGAAGATTCACAGGCAAAAGCGCTGGCGCAAACCCTTTACCAGGAAACATATGCGGATTCGGTAAACATGCAATACCGTCTTTCCTTACGCAGGGAGAAGGAAAATCAGATGAACTACTTCAGAAAATATGTGAAGGACAGCAACCTGGTGAATCTTTCCGTGAGATTCTATCCCAGCTTTTTCTGGAGCTGCGTAATAAGCAGTGCCATACAATTTATTCCAAATGATGGGATCTTAAACCAACTCAGAAACTCAGGCTCACTTCGTTATTTTAAAAATATTGACGTGCAAAAGGCCATCAGCAGAATGAATGTCGTGATCCTGAATTTACGAACCAGGAACAGCCAGGAAGATGCCTTTGTCGAAGATTTCTCAAGACCATTCATGCAGAAATATTATGACTTTGATTGGGAAGATGAACTGTCACAACACGGAAGGATATCAGGACTGCAGGGAATATTTGAATCACCAACATTTCATGGTGCGCAAATGCCCCGCATAAGAAATATAAAAGAATTTGACAGAGACAATGCAGAAGCGCTTGTCACAAACTATCTGATGGTGATCAGGGTAACCATACTGTTGGATTATAATCCATATATAGAAGCTAATCATCAGTTGCTAGAGACACTCAGAAAAGAATTCGATCTGAAATAAAGTGTTGAAAGGCGGGAGCGCGCCATCATCTAAACTCAAGCTTACCCGGGCGTCTGCAAAACCGGCGATGTTTTATTTCAGACCCATCAGATCTTAGAATCTTACCAGGTTTATTTTGTAAACCTTTTCAGTTAATGGTGATGAAAGACCATGAGTGCCCGCTCATATAACCTCGTGATAATCCCGTGGACGGCATCAAAAAAAGTGTATAGCCTCTAAAAAAGATATTCTGCAATTAGTTTTTGGAGATTCACGAATAAATACCGATTGCCCGGAGGCTTTCACTCACGGTGATGGACAGATAAACAACATCAATTTCCGGAAACTGTTTAATCTTTTTACTTCAGCCAATAAGAGCAGCTATATAAACAGCTTCATGGAACGGCCGGTAAATTTCTTTGAATTTACCGGACAACTGAGGATGGCATGGGAGAATAAATCAAACTGTTGGTACATGAATTAATGTAAGCGTACCCCGCGAAAACAAAGTGATGACCGATATTTTATAATTGTTGATAGTTTTCCTTATCTTTTAATATCCAAAACAAATCGGAGCTTGGAAAACTTATTTTCCATGTTATTTCGCCATAACAGGAAAAAGCATTGAGTTTAATGATTCAAATTTTAGTTAGTTAACCCGGGAACATGAAGCTAATTCTTAAAATCACCATATTGTTGCTGGCACCTTATTTGTCATCCGGGCAAAAATATGCGTACTATGATTTCCCAACCCAAAAACAATATGATAGTATACAACAGGTATTGCCTTCAATTAAAAACGATACGGTTAAAATGGCTGCCTATCGGTCACTTGCATTTTATCTGGCAGAATCTAAACGAGACAGCTCCTTTTATTTCTTAAACCAGGATTTGATTTTGGCGCGAAAATTTGGATTGAAATTATGGCAAGCTGATGCACTCGATAATTCTGCATATATGCTTTGGCGATTAGGCGATTTTCCCGGCGCCCTAAACCGATTTCTGGAAGGAATCAAAATAGCCAAGGACCCGGCGTCTGAAAAAAGCAGTTGGAATCTCTCAGGGTTTACCGCAGATAAGAATCCCCGCACCGCCAGGCTTATAGTTTTGTCTGAATTACATTTTGACCTGGGAACACTTTACGATGTCGCTGGATATACTGCCAAATCCTTACCGGAATTTGCCGAAGCAGAAAATATTGCCCGCGAAAATCATGACACATCCGCTTTGGGACAGGTTTATACATTGATGGGTCGTTACTACCTGTTACACAATAATAACGATTCAGCCCTTCTTGTTTTGCAAAAAGGTGTCGAATGTGCTGAACAAAGCGGCTTTAAATTATTCGAAGGGGATTGTCTTAACTATATCGGAAAAACATACATCAATAAAAAGGATTATGATGCGGCAAAAAGAATGATTCTGCGGTCTGAACAAGTGAATATACAACAGAACAGCGATGCGGGGCTAACGCATGATTATTTGTCTTTAGCCGATTTGTTTATCCGGCAAAATCAATTGGATTCCAGCCTCTATTACGCATTAAGAGCATTGCCATTGTCCAAAAAAACAAATGACCTGAGCGATGCGGCAAGCGTATATACGGAGCTATCTGCGATATTTAAACTGAGGGGCAATATTGACAGTGCATACCGTTATCAAACCATGGCAATTGTTGCTCAAGACAGTCTGAACAATAATGAAAAAGTAAAGCAATTTGAAAATATCGGTTTTGCAGAACAATTGCGCTTACAACAATTGGAAGAAGAAAAAATAACTACTCAAAACAGGGTTAGAACGTATACCATGCTTGCAGGCCTTGCGGTTATATTGCTTATTGCGTTAATTCTGTATCGAAACAACAGACAGAAACAAAAAGCCAATAAAATATTGGAAGCCACACTTAATAACTTAAAGTCCACGCAAACCCAGCTTATCCAGTCTGAAAAAATGGCCTCTCTCGGAGAACTAACCGCAGGTATTGCACATGAAATTCAGAATCCATTGAACTTCGTAAACAACTTTTCTGAGGTCAATAAGGAATTGGTGGATGAATTACAAAGCGAATTAAAATCCGGTCATACAGAAGAAGCAATTGCCATTTCAAATGATATAAAAGTAAATGAAGAGAAAATAAATCACCATGGTAAACGAGCAGATGCCATTGTTAAGGGAATGCTCCAGCATTCCAGAGTAAGTACCGGGCAAAAGGAATTTGCAAACATCAATGCAATCGCAGATGAATGCCTAAAGCTTAGTTACCATGCCTTTCGGGCAAAAAATAAATCATTTGAAGCTAATCTGGAAACACATTTTGATGGGAGCATTGACAAAATTCCTCTTGTCCAACAGGAAATAGTTCGTGTATTGGTTAATTTATTCAACAATGCCTTCTATGCAGTTAATGAAAAAAGTAAGCTACAAGTTAAAGGATATGAACCAACGGTTTCAGTAGTTACCCGGATAATCGATGATAAAATAGAGATTAGTATAAAGGACAACGGTAATGGAATCCCACAAAAAACAATTGATAAAATCTTTCAACCATTCTTCACAACCAAGCCAACCGGCCAGGGAACCGGATTGGGTTTATCATTGAGTTATGATATTGTAAAAGCTCATGGAGGTGAAATAAAAGTGAACACAAAAGAAAATGAAGGAAGTGAATTTGTAGTTGAGTTGCCATTAAAATATTGAGGGGAAAAAGCGTGCGCTCAGAAACGGTAATCGATTCCGGTTTTTATCTGGGATGTATTG
>DATGFZ010000645.1:0-2405 GCA_035308805.1 Puia sp.
AACATTGAAAAAGGGATCCCGACATTTTTTATTTTGCTCGACAATTTGCGTTTTGATCAATGGAAAGCCATCCAACCCATTTTTGCGGAAAGTTTCCGCATTCTTGAAGAAGATTCCTTTTATGCCATCTTACCAACCGCTACGCAATACAGCCGCAATGCAATTTTTTCCGGATTGATGCCGGTAGAGATTGAGAGGCAGTTTTCGTCACAATGGAAAAATGATGAAGACGAAGGCGGCAAAAATTTATTTGAAGAGGATTTTTTTCGCGCGCAATTAAAAAGGTTAAAAAAAGATCTCAAATTCAGTTATACAAAGGTGGTAAATTTCCAGGCCGGGCAGGATCTGGTGAACAATATTCACAACCTTTTTGATAACGACATAAATATTATAGTCTACAATTTTGTGGACATGCTGAGTCATGCAAGAACGGAAATGGAAGTGCTGAAGGAATTGGCAAGCGATGAAATCAGTTATCGCAGCATCACGACCAGTTGGTTCGAACATTCCCCCCTTCACCAGGCATTAAAAAAAATTGCGGATAAAAAGATCAACATTATTTTAGCAACCGACCACGGAAGCGTTCGCGTAAAAACTCCTTGCAAGGTTATCGGCGATAAGCAAACCACAACCAATCTTCGTTACAAGCACGGACGCAATCTGCATTACGAGCCAAAAGAAGTGCTTGCCTTCCGGGATCCACGCGAAATCGGATTGCCAGTCCCCACCGTCAATTCCTCCTTTATTTTTGCGAAAGAAGACGGCTTTTTGTGCTATCCGAATAATTACAATTACTATGTAAATTATTACCGCAATACCTTTCAACATGGCGGGGTTAGCCTGGAAGAAATGATTATTCCGGTTATTAAGATGACCAGCAAGGCCACCTGATTCCGGGAAGGACATTCAGCACAGCCTTGTGGACAATTTGCCGGCCAAAAGTTGAAATTGAGTTTTAGTTTTACCATGGTAATTTATCATGAAAATTTTTAAATCCCCGTTAGGGGTAAGGCTATGAAGTATACGCAAATCACATTGGAAAAAACGGAAAAAATCCTGGAAGAAAACGGATATGTTATCCGATATGAAAGGGGAACTTTTCAAAGCGGCTATTGTATCCTCGAACAAAGAAAAGTGGTTGTTCTTAATAAATTTTTACAGACAGAAGGAAGAATAAATACACTCATCGATATTGTTCCACAGCTGAAAATAGATGCCGGATTATTGACCCTTGAAATAAAAAAACTTTACCAGGAAATTATGGCCAAGCAGGCTGCTGCCACAACATAAGAAATGTAAAAGCACCTGTCCGTGTATGCTTTCCGGTTTAACATTTCTCGTTCCTTATTTCCTATTTTTGCAGCGTGAATTATCCTTCTTTAAAAATTACATTTCTCGGGACTGGTACAAGCAGCGGCGTTCCGATGATTGCCTGTGAATGTGAAGTGTGTGCATCTTCGGATAAGAAAGATAAGAGACTTCGTTCATCCATCCTTGTTCAATCCTTGACAACGACTGTGGTTGTTGATACGACTCCGGATTTCAGATGCCAAATGCTGCGGGCACAGGTAAAAAAACTTGATGCCGTTATTTTCACCCACCCCCACAAAGATCACATTGCGGGTCTTGATGATATCCGGGCGTATAATTTTTTTATGCACAAACCGATGAAAATTTTCGCAAATGAAATGACGCAGGAAACCATTGTACGGGAATTCCCTTATGCATTTGCCGCGGAAAAATATCCGGGCATCCCGGAAATCAATTTTCAAACCATTTCAACCGAACCGTTTACGGTTGGCGATATTCCTGTTTTACCCGTGCTGGTGTGGCATGATAAAATGCCGGTACTGGGTTTCCGGTTTGGAAAATTTACGTACATCACCGACGCAAACCGCATTGATGACGCCCAAAAAGAAAAAATAAAAGGCAGCGAAATCATCGTACTCAATGTGCTGAGAAAAGAAAAGCACATCTCTCATTTTAATCTGCCCGACGCCCTTGATTTAGTTAATGAATTGCAAATTCCCAAAGCCTATTTTACACATGTCAGTCACCAATTAGGTAAACATGAAGCTGTTAACGCTATTCTTCCCGATAACATCTCCCTTGCCTTCGACGGAATGGAATTATTTGTTTAAACTTTTGATATAAAAATCAGTCTTATTTGCCTTAAGTATTTGTAATTAACGAATCGTTATTAACAGGTGCATTCGATCAGTTTTAATTTTGAAAATGTGAAAACCAAAAATCATTCAGTATGAAAAAAATTCCGATTTTTATTTTGCTTACGTTGATTTCCACATCTGCAATTCTTGCGCAAACCACCATCGATTTCATTCCTTCGGGAGGATATACTTTTTCAGACCGTACTAATTTTGGTGGTGCATACGGCAGAATAAATG
>DATGFZ010000646.1:0-8593 GCA_035308805.1 Puia sp.
GATCCCTTTAATGAATGTTGCACCGTAGAGTCAACTGACAGGGGTATACGAAATAAAAATGTTTTTAACCTAAGCGAAGTTTAATCTTGTATAACCGGGCGAAGGAGGTTTGGATTCTTGGACAGATCCCCGATTACCCAAACGCTCCATCTCAACCATCATTTTTTTATTTCCTATTTTTGCTTCCCACTTAACGATTGGTGTTGGAAATGAGATCCGGCGATGTTGAATTTGTTGATTCGCCTGATGCCAGACCGGGTACTTAAAACTCCTATATGCAAAAAAAGCAATTAAGAAAAGAACAGGCGCTTGAATATCATGCTAAGGGCAGACCGGGGAAAATAGAAGTAATACCAACCAAAGAAGCAAAAACGCAACGCGATCTGTCACTCGCTTATTCCCCCGGAGTGGCAGAACCCTGTAAGGAGATCCGCGATAATATAGAGAACGTTTACAAATATACGGCCAAGGGAAATCTGGTGGCAGTCATCACCAACGGAACGGCCGTTCTGGGATTGGGTGATATCGGCCCCGAGGCAAGCAAGCCGGTGATGGAAGGAAAAGGGGTGTTGTTTAAAATTTTTGCCGACATTGACGTCTTCGATATTGAGATCAATGAAAAAGATCCTGAAAAATTTGTACAGATCGTAAAATCCCTTGAGCCGACATTCGGCGGCATTAATTTAGAGGATATCAAAGCTCCGGAATGCTTTTATATTGAAACGCAACTGAGAGAACAATTGAAAATCCCGGTGATGCACGATGATCAGCACGGAACAGCGATCATCAGTGGCGCAGCATTGATCAACGCGTTGGAAATTCAAAAGAAAAAAATTGACAAGGCAAGATTCGTAGTGAACGGTGCGGGGGCTGCCGCGATGGCTTGTTGCAAATTGTATATTGCACTGGGAGCGAAACATGAAAATTTTATGATGTTTGACCGCAAGGGAGTCTTGCATGCGGAGCGGCAGGATCTTGACGAAGAAAAGAAAAAATTCGCTAGTACGAAAAATACCATCCTGACCTTGGCTGACGCAATGAAAGATGCCGATGTGTTCATCGGGTTAAGCGTTGGTAATGTGGTAACGGAGGATATGGTGAAGAGCATGGCAAAAAATCCGATCGTATTTGCGATGGCAAATCCTGATCCGGAAATTGCTTACGATGTTGCCGTTGGCGCGCGAAAAGATGTTATCATGGCAACTGGCAGAAGTGATTTTCCCAACCAGGTAAATAATGTGCTGGGCTTCCCCTTTATTTTTCGGGGCGCGCTCGATGTTCGTGCTACACAAATCAATGAGGTGATGAAACTGGCTGTGGTAAAGGCTTTGGCAGAACTCGCCAAAACCACCGTTCCCGATATCGTAAACATGGCCTACAACGAAAAAAGAATTTCGTTCGGTCCGGAATACATCATTCCCAAACCGCTCGACCCGCGTTTACTTTCCACCGTTGCTCCGGCCGTTGCCAGGGCTGCTATTGAGAGTGGTGTTGCGCAGACCATCATTTCCGATTGGGATAATTATTCTATCGCATTGAATAAAAGGTTAGGCCTTGACAACCAGTTGATCCGGGTGTTGGGAAATAAGGCAAGACGTGAACCAAAACGCATTGTGTTTGCTGAAGCAGATAATCTGAAAATTCTCAAGACTGCGCAGATCGTTTATGATGAAGGAGTAGCGTATCCGATCCTGCTGGGTAACGAAAATAAAATAAGAACCATTGCTGCGCATCATCACATTGATATTGATGAATTGCCGATCATTGATCCGCGCGCGGAAGAACACGAGGAAAAAAGAAAAAAATTCGCCGAGATATTCTTTGAAAAAAGACAACGTCGTGGATTTAATAAATATGAATCGTACAAACTCATGCGCGACCGGAACCATTTTGGTTGCATGATGGTGGAAACCGGCGATGCTGATGCAATGATTTCAGGTCTGACCAGAAATTATCCGGACACAATTCGTCCGGCAATACAAATAATCGGAACAGAGGACGGTGTAAAAAAAATTGCAGGGATGTACCTGCTGCTCACCAAACGCGGTCCGTTATTTCTAGCCGACACTACAGTAAATTTTAATCCGACCGCTGACGAACTTGCTGACATTACCCTGATGGTTGCAAAGGAAGTTACCAATTTTAATCTGACTCCGCGGGTCGCGATGCTGAGTTATTCCAATTTCGGCACAAGCAATTCTGCAGAAGCAAAATTGGTGGCAGAAGCAACAAAAATAATAAAACAAAAAAACCCGTCTCTTATCGTTGATGGAGAAATGCAGGCAAGTGTTGCATTCAACAATGAAATACTGAAGGAGAATTACCCATTCAGTGCGCTGGTTGACCAGGAAGTGAATACGCTGATATTTCCGAACCTTGCTGCGGGAAATGTTGCCTATAACTTATTAAAAGAAGTCGGCGGCGCCGACGCGATCGGCCCAATTCTTCTCGGTTTAAAAAAACCGGTACACGTACTTCAGCTCGGCAGCTCTGTGCGCAGCATTTGCAATATGTGCCTGGTCGCGGTTATCGACGCACAGATAAAGTGTAAGAATTCATCAGAACAATCTATTGATAAATCTCATTGGTGGAAGCGTTTGAGAAAACCCAAAACAGAGATGAACGATAATCAATAAAATCTTAAATAATATTTTTATGAATGCCAACATCGGAATTTCTGAAGCAAATTCACACGCAGTTGTTCAGTTCCTTTCTGTGATTCTTGCGGATGAATATGTGTTGTACACCAAGACGCGCCGGGCGCACTGGAATGTGGAAGGAATTGATTTTTTCGCCAAGCATACCTTTTTTCAGGCTCAGTACGAGCAACTCGATGGAGTGATCGATGAAGTGGCAGAACGGATACGCACTTTAGGTCATTATGCACCGGCTACTTTAAAATCATTTCTCAGCCTTACGCATTTAACAGAAGAATTAACGAACAATAATTCAAGTGAAGGGTTTATCAGAGAATTGGTTAGCGATCATCAAAGTGTCATCATCAAGTTGCGCGAGAACATTAACCATATTGGAAATGAACTGCACGACCTGGGCACAAGTGATTTCATCACCGGTCTCATGGAGAAACATGAAAAAATGGCGTGGTTATTACGCAGTCATCTGAGTTAATTTGTTTAATGATCAGCCATCATCTTCATTAAGTTCGGTTCAGCAAAAAAGAAAATTGTATTTTCATTGCTGAATTAAAGATTTAAAACAGGTTCTTAATCATTCCCATTACCGCATGACTTTTTTTACAGAATTCGGCCGCTACCTGCTGATGTTGAAAGGAATGTTTTCCAAACCCGAAAACGGAAGAATGTATTGGAAAGAATTCATGCATCAATGTTCCGAACTTGGTATTGGTTCACTCGGTATCGTCGTGATTATTTCTGTTTTTATGGGTGCTGTATCAGCACTGCAGACCGCATATCAGCTGGTCAGTCCCTTTATTCCAAAAGCAACCATTGCGCAAATCGTTCGTGATACCGTCATCCTGGAATTCGCGCCCACATTGGTCTGTATTGTTCTGGCGGGAGTCATCGGCAGTAAGATCGCCAGCGAATTAGGGAACATGCGCGTGAGCGAACAAATTGACGCGCTTGAAATAATGGGCATAAACACCAAAACTTATTTGATCATGCCAAAGATCGTGGCGGCGCTGATCGTCATTCCCATGATGGTTGTCATCTCTGCGGTGTTGGGGATTTGGGGCGGAAGATTTGCAAGTACAGTCTCCGGAATTCTTTCTACACGAACCTTCGACCGCGGATTGTTACAATATTTTCAGCCTTACAATGTTTTTTTTGCACTGGTAAAAGCTTATACATTTTCCTTTATCATTTCAAGCATTCCTGCATATTATGGCTATTATGTAAAAGGCGGCTCACTGGAAATCGGGAGAGCAAGTACAAAATCAGTGGTGGTAAGTTGCATCATGATTTTGTTTGCGGATTATATTTTGGCGCAACTGTTGCTCAATTCACCCGGGGCTTAACGCTTTTTGTCCTTGGATTTTTGATATCAGCATGAATCGGTCTTCAGCATCGCTGCATCGGTTTAGCCCTGCCACATTTTATAGCCCGCCCGCGGCTTTGCGAAAAACTTTGCATCTTTGCCAATAGCGTCTTTTTCGGGAAATAGAATAATATGATTGAAATAAAAAACATCAAGAAAAGCTTCGGTGATAAAATCGTTATCAACGACGTGAGTGCCGTCATGCAATCCGGCAAATGCAACCTCATTATCGGAACCAGCGGCAGCGGAAAAACCGTCCTGATGAAATGCCTCGTTGGGTTATTTGAGCCAGACAGCGGAGAGGTATTATACAGCGGAAGGGATTTTGGCAAAATGAACACCGAACAAAAAAAAGAATTGCGTCAGCAAATCGGCATGTTGTTCCAGGGCTCTGCATTATTTGACAGTATGCACGTTGAAAAAAATATCATGTTCCCGCTCAATATGTTCACCAATGACACGTACGCCGAAAAACTGAAGCGGGTGGATGAGGTATTGGACAGAGTCAACCTGACGGGGGTTAATAAAAAATACCCCGAGGAGTTGAGCGGCGGAATGAAAAAAAGAGTTGGTATTGCCCGGGCAATTGTGCTAAACCCCAAATATTTATTCTGTGATGAGCCTAATTCCGGTCTTGATCCCCAAACATCGTTGCTGATAGATAAACTCATTAAAGAAATAACCATAGAATATAACATCACCACGATCGTAAATACACACGACATGAACAGCGTGATGGAAACCGGCGACCACATTATTTACATGTACCAGGGTTTAAAGGAATGGGAAGGCAGTAATAAAGAAATTATCTACAGCAAAAACAAGCGCCTTAACGATTTCATATTCGCTTCGGAATTTTTAAAGGATGCAAAAGATATGCGTATGCTCGAGGCAGAAGGAAAATTCAAAAACGGCAGGGATGAACAGCCGAAATAATTTTTATTCTTCCGGCCTTATTTGCTCTTTTCATTTTTTATTCCTTTCAACAATGCATAAATGGCCATGGCATGGCCATGACCTAAATCAAAATCCTTCTTCAGCCATTTTATGATCTCGGCTGCTTTTGTGGCGGGATCCAGCTTGCCTTTTTTTGTAAATCCTTTTTCCTCCGCCATTTTTCTGAAATCAGCAGGATCTTTGCCTGTTTTTGATTTGATATTTTTAAGATAAGCCTGAAATGACATCTTACGATTTTTTTAAGGTTGAAGGTAAATAATGAAAATGAAACGGTGAAAGGACCTTATGGGATGAATCACCCTTACAAGGAGGGGAACCACATTGAACAAAACAGCGATATGGCATCCTGTTTTGGTTACTGAGCCAAAGCCTGGTGAGATCACCAATCACTTTATAGGTAATCCCTTAACCATCGTCGTTCTGGTGCCGGCAGACATTGATCAGAACCGGAAACTAAAACCTCAAAACTGAAAACGACAAACTGTTTTTCCCTATTTTTGCTCCACTTAATTTTTTATACATGAGCATTTTGGTAAATAAGAATTCTAAAATTATTGTGCAGGGTTTTACCGGGACGGAAGGTACTTTTCACGCGTCGCAAATGATCGAATACGGCACAAAAGTAGTTGGTGGCGTAACCCCGGGCAAGGGGGGAACCTTACATTTGGACAGACCTGTTTTTAATACCGTTGCCGACGCGGTGAAAGCAACGGGCACCAATGTTTCCATCATTTTTGTGCCACCGGCATTTGCCGCAGATGCGATTATGGAAGCGGCAGAATCGGGAATTGAACTGGTGGTCTGCATCACGGAAGGAATTCCCGTACAGGATATGGTGAAAGTAAAAAATTATTTAACGGGCAAGCGCACACGATTAATTGGCCCGAATTGCCCCGGGGTGATTACGGCTGACGAATGTAAGGTCGGTATTATGCCTGGCTTTGTTTTTAAAAAAGGAAGGATCGGCATTGTATCAAAATCGGGAACGCTTACTTATGAAGCCAGCGACCAGGTTGCAAAAGCGGGACTGGGAATTTCAACGGCAGTTGGCATTGGTGGCGATCCGATCATCGGCACACCCACCAAAGAAGCAGTTGAATTATTAATGAATGATAAGGAGACCGAAGGCATAGTAATGATCGGTGAGATCGGCGGAAGCATGGAAGCCGAGGCCGCCAGATGGATAAAAGAAAATGGTAAAAAGCCTGTGGTCGGTTTTATTGCCGGTCAAACGGCACCGCCCGGAAGGCGGATGGGGCACGCAGGAGCAATCATTGGCGGTGCAGATGATACAGCCGCGGCCAAAATGAAAATAATGGCGGAATGCGGAATTCATGTCGTGCAAAGTCCGGCGGACATTGGCGCTACCATGGCAAAGGTCCTGAAATAATTTTCAGTCTATTCATTTAGTAGAATACACTTATTAACCCGAGTACTTTTTTATCAATAAAGCAAAAGCTAAATGTTTTGTCATTGATGTTTTCCACACCGTGTTGACATTTCCCGTATTTATTTTATCCATTCTATCTCTAGTATTGTATTATACTCAAAACTGCCTTTAACCTTTTTTCTTCGTCTATTGTTATCCGTTACCTTGCTTATCCTTATTATCCATCCTTGGAAAATAAATTTGTTGAGTTTGTTGGCTGATAATATTGTGTAACTAAACTTACCCTCTGATGGTCATTTCTGCATGTAGAAAATTATTGCCCCTGTTTGCGATGTTGACGCTGTCGTTTGTTTCACGATCGCAATGTTTTACGGATGCTTTGCGCTTTAACAGGAGCCAGCAGCAATTTGCAACGCTTCCTCCCAATTTAGCCTCTTCTTTAACCGCCGATTTTACCATCGAAGCGTGGGTATATCCTACCAGTAATTTAAGTTTTCTTCAATCGGAAAGTATCGTGAGTCTGGGAAATAACGCCAATGACTTTATGACCCTGGCTCTTTTTTCCGGAAATAATTCGCCTGTATTCTCTTTGGACGTGAACGGCACAGAAGACGATATCATTACTGGCACAAAAGTAACCATTAACACCTGGCACCAGATCGCAGTTGTTTCATCTGGCGGCACAGCCACCCTGTATCTTGACGGGCATTCCATAGGTTCGACAACATTGAGCAATACACCATCATCGCTTGGAGGCGGCAGCGGCACTACCGATGACTGGCTCGGCAAGTCTGAGTTTGCCTCAGACCCGACTTTCTCCGGCTACATGGATGAATTCAGAATATCGGATGACGCACGCTACACGGCAAATTTTACACCACCTTCCAGTCCCTTTACACCTGATGGGAATACCATAGATCTTTATCATTTTGACGATGGCAGCGGACAAACAATTACCGACGCGTCCGGCAACGGAAATAATGGAGTCCTGGGTGCCACGGCAGCCACTGAAAGCACTGACCCTACATGGCAGAATTGTGCTACGCTACCTATTTTTTTGACAGGATTTACTGCCCTGCTGCAAAATAATATCATTCACCTGCAATGGACAGCTTATAAGGATGTTGAGCCTGGCAGTTTTGCCATTCAAAAAAGTACCGACGGGAAAGACTTCACAACCATCGGGACCATAGAAGCAAACGAGCCCGAGGGGGAATATACCTACAGGTTTGATGATCCGAATCCGGTCAATGGAAATAATTTTTATCGCTTGCTCATCGCTGATCAGGGTTCCACCGACAAGTATTCAAATATTTTATTGGTCACGGTGAACCATGCTCTCGCATTCAACGTCTTTCCGACCTTGGCTACCTCTTCGGTAACAATTGAAATCGCAAATGCATCCAAACTGACTTTGATAGATGCGAGAGGTGCAGCCATTCAGCAATTGAATCTATCTCAATCACAGGTAATTGATATTTCTTTTTTGGCAAAAGGGCTTTACTTCCTGGTCAATAAAGAAACCGGGCAAGTTGCACGGTTCATAAAAAATTAATTTAATCCGGATTGGCGGTTGCTGTTTTAAAATAAAAAACCCGGACACAATCGTCCGGGCTTTTGTAGGATCAAAGGAATCAGAAATCATTAGTAAGGCTTATGAAATTTTTTATAGCGGGAAACCTTCCGGTCAAATCTCAGATCCCGGCGATCATGACGCAATACGCGGCGGTCCTGCCGGATTTCCCTGCGATCTCCAAACCTCGCATCGCGATGGATATTTCTTTTATCAAAAGTCATTTCTTTTTTATTCTGTCTCACCTCGGCCAGGTTGTACCTGGACTGGGCCTGAGACGCAGCGGCAAAGAAGAGTCCTGCAACCAATAAGAGTGTAAATTTTGCTTTCATCATTTTCGTTTTACTTGTTAGGAATTTTTATTACATCAATAAGATGGTTAATCAAACAACTTGTTTAAACAAGCAGCATTATAATAATGTTAAAAGAGATTTTATGCATTTTTGAATTAATGCGCATCTGTTAGAAAGAAGCTCAAAACCAGTAACTTTAAAAAAGATTTTTTCTATGAAGAGGATTATTGCTGCTGTTCTGCTGAATTCATCTGTTTTCTTACTACACGCGCAGGTCGTGCGAATTAATTACCAAAACGAATGGGAAAAAATTGATTCACTGATCTCCAAAAAAGGAATGACACAATCTGCCTTGCTGGAAGT
>DATGFZ010000647.1:0-1947 GCA_035308805.1 Puia sp.
AAAATTGACATTAATAAAATTGTTGTCGGGGGAAAAGCACTTACATAAATATGCTATTCGATACAAAATCATCATGCACGGTAATACCTGTGCTGAGACCTCTATGCCTCGAAGAGGGCTGTACCTTTGGCATTGAAAATAAATACTGAATCCAGATAACAATTTACACTCCTTTTTATCTGAAGACTCAGATATTACCAATGTCTGCATCCGAGGATTTATTTTGAAAAAAATTCCAATTAACATTTCTCTTAGCAATTTATAGATTCCGGATTCCGGAATGCTGAAATAGTGATTAGAAAAATAAAGTAAAAGAGTAAAGCGGAGTCAACCTGTGCAAAAAGAGACGCCAAGTTGAAAATTGTGGTGGTTTTCACCTGTCGGTCAGTCAATGTTTCGGCCTTTTTTATTACATTTAATATCAATTATAACCTAAACCTTTATTTATGAGCTTTTTCGAAAAACTGTCCAACGGTTGGAAAATCTCTTTGTATAGCTTTTCTGTCTTAAAAGAAAATAAATCATTGATCATTTTCCCCATCCTTTCTGCTATTTCGATGATGCTGATATTCGCCTCAGTAATAACCGGGGTGCTTGCTTCCAACGACTGGACCCTGAATAATTTTGACGAGCAAAACAAGGCGCTCGATTATTTTTTTCTCTTCTTGTTTTATCTGGTGAATTATTTCATAGTGGTCTTCTTTAACATGGCACTTATCCATTGCACGCATTTGTATTTTAAGGGGCAGAAACCGACCCTCAGCGATGGACTTCGTTTTAGTCTAACCCGAATCGGCGCAATTTTCTCATGGGCGGTACTAGCAGCGGTCGTGGGGACTGTTTTAAGAATCATTCAGGAAAATATTGGATCAATTGGCAAGATAATTACCGCTCTGATCGGCATCGCGTGGAATATTGCAGCATTTTTCGTTGTGCCGGTAATTGCATATGAAAATCTCGGTCCGGTAGATGCGCTTAAGCGCTCTGCTAATTTGATGAAAGAAAAATGGGGCGAAAGTCTCGGCGCAACCTTTAGTTTTGGACTGATCCATTTTCTCGCCGTTTTGGTTGTTGGTGGCGGATTGTTTGCAATCGGGGCTTTTATGAACGTAATTCTAGGTATCGTTCTTGCTGTGTTGGGGATTCTTATTCTCGCGGCAATTTTCAGCGCTGCCCACACAGTTTTTGTCAGTGCGGTATATCACAACGTAACCGGAGATCCTGTACAAAATTTCCATGAGCAGATTGCTGATAATTTATTTGTATCGAAAAAATAATAGGGATAAAAAAATAATTTGCGGTCAAACGCGTACCGCGGAAACCAAAACCCTTTGCTAAGCAAAGGTTTTTTTGTGACTTATCTGTATACATATCAACCCGATTTGCACACAGAGGCATTGCAAAGCTTGTTTGGCAGGAATTTTGATGAACCTACGTGGTCGTAATTGCTTAAAGAAAATTGTTCATCAACAATTCCCGGAAATTTTTTAAAGCTGTCTCCCACATCAAGAAAGGTTAGCCAGTATTTCTTTTGCACTTGAAAACCGATTCCAAGTCCATGAAATTATTTATATACCCCTTGAGAAGAAAAACCGCTAGTTTACCTGCTGCTGGGTCTTCCCTTTGCATTTATTTTTCTATAATTTTAATTCTTTGCGGTTTTCCCGGTTACGCTCAATTGTCTATAGGAGAAAATCCAGGGTACTACGGAGCACAATATACTGATCAGCAATTGTATGATCTGATGTATGCGGCAGGCGCCCGTTCGACAAGATCTTCTGTTCCGGTACAATATGATCTAACTTACGGAATGGCTACATTCCAAGCAAGATTGCAATATCCTTATTCAACAAAGGGAATGAGGAACAATACTTTTTTTTTATTTGCCTCACCAGGACCAACATACAGCACAGAGTCCACTAAAAAAACTGCAGGTGGGCATCAATC
>DATGFZ010000648.1:0-5351 GCA_035308805.1 Puia sp.
ACGGGAAACCATCCGGTATTTATCAATCGTTATGACGGTCACATGGCCCTTGCCAATACGGCGGCGCTCAAATTAGCACATATTGATAAAAATACACCCAACCCGGCGGGCGGGGAAATTGTGAGAGATGCAAACGGGGAACCCACCGGAATCATGCGCGATGATGCGACTGAGCTGATTGAAAAAGTCATACCGCCGCCATCCGAAGCCCAGTTGGATGAATGCCTGCAGCGGGCCATCACCGAAGCCTTCGAACACGGGGTTACGCAGGTACATGACATGAGCAGTTACGGCGGATGGCCGGACATGGGGACTTACCGCCGGGCTCATGCAAAAAACCGATTGGATCTCAGAATTTATTCCTTTGTACCGGTACGCACATGGGCAACCCTCGATTCATTTGTAAAAAAAGAAGGATGGGGTGATGACATGCTTCGCTGGGGCGGACTAAAAGGCTTTGTTGATGGCTCTCTCGGGTCCACTACTGCCTGGTTTTATAAACCATATCTTGATGCACCGACCAAAACCGGATTGCAGGTTACCGATACAAACCTGTTGCGGAAATGGATCCTGTCAGCAGATTCAGCGGGGCTTCATATCGCCACACATGCCATTGGCGACAGGGCTAACGACTTTATTTTAAACGTGTACGAAGAAGCAGAAAAGAAAACGCCCGGTAAAGATCATCGCTTTCGGGTGGAACATGCGCAGCACCTGACTCAATGGGATATCCCCCGATTTGCCCGGTTGCAGGTAATTCCTTCCATGCAGCCTTACCATGCCATCGATGATGGCAAATGGGCTTTTAAACGATTGGATAGCGCAAGGTTAAAGGGCACGTACGCATTTAAGAGTTTATTGTCCGCTGGCGCCCGCGTTACCTTCGGTTCAGACTGGACAGTCGCACCGCTGGACCCCATCGCGGGAATTTATGCCGCGGTGACCAGGCGCACCCTTGATGATAAGAATCCAAACGGGTGGTTTCCCGATGAAAAAATCACTGTGGAACAGGCACTGACATGTTACACTGCCAATAATGCCTATGCGGGTTTCCAGGAAAATAAATCCGGCAAGCTTAAAGCCGGCATGTTTGCCGATATGGTGGTGCTGTCTGATGATATTTTTAACATTGCTCCGGAAAAAATTCGCGATATCAAAGTCCTCCGGACGATCGTGAACGGCAAAGAAGTTTATGTTAAAAAGTAACCTGACCAGGGATTTATTTGATTTGAATGATTAATATGAGATGACTTTTCAATAATGACATGATTGATCTTTTTAGCATAGCCGGCATGCGGATTTTAGCGCTTTCGATTTTTTTATTTTCTTTTATGCAGGCAAGACCACAGCAGGCTTCAAAAGAAAATAAAGAGATTGATTTTGTAAGCGATACCCAGCAACCGCTTGCCATTGAAAAAATAAAGCTCCGTGCAAACCACAATACCCAGGCTACCTCGATGATCTTTTCGGAGATATTGAAAAATGATCCGGCAGCTTTATACATGCTGGGAGATATCGTCGGGATCGGCTCCAGCAATCACAAATGGCGAACGGTGGACAGGTTCATTGACAGTTGCCACCAGGAAAAAATAGCCCTGCATGCACTTTTAGGAAATCACGATCTGATGTGGACAAGAAAAAAAGGCGAAAAGAATTTTACCAAAAGATTTCCGCAAGATGACAAACTTAATTACCTGAGCATCACCGATTCGATTGCCATCATCATGCTAAACTCCAATTTCAAAAAGCTTACTGCTGATGAAATAAACAAACAATCTGAGTGGTACAATCTGCAATTAAAAGAACTTGACAATGACCATGCCGTCAGGACGATCTTTGTGTGCTGTCATCACGCGCCATACAGCAATAGTTTAATCGTTGGCTCTTCCAGGCTGGTGCAGCAATATTTTGTTCCTGGTTTTTTACAATCAGAAAAGTGTACGCTTTTTATCACCGGCCATGCCCATGCTTTTGAGCATTTTAAAATCTCCGGAAAAGATTTTCTTACCATCGGCGGTGGCGGCGGTCTTCACCAGCCATTGGATGGGTCTGAAAAAAAAATCCCGGATCTTGCCTCCGCCTACAAACCCATGTTCCATTATTTATCCGTACAAAGGCGGGATAACACATTATTTATTGCCTCGCATTTTTTAAACAACAATTTTAGCGGTTTCCAAAAGGGGTATTCTTTTGAAATAAAGATCGCTGAGTGAATTTTATGTTCCCGGCGGGGATAACCGCCTTCAATGCCAGATCCGCACACCCTGCAGCTGCAGCGTCTGGCAAGCAGTTATTTTTAAACGGCAACAGACCTGGTGCTGCGAAAAAAAACTAACTTGGCGGGGAAGGGTAACATAAAATGAAAAAGAATACCAATCTCATTTGTATAATCATTTCGGCAATACCAATTATTGTATTGCTCTTTGTTTATAACCGGCTGCCACCATTTCCAAACACCAAAATTTCCGGACAGTCCGGAATGATGGTTTCAAAAAATGTATTTGTGGCTATCCTGACCGGATTGGGTGCACTCTGGTATTTTCTGGCCTTGCAGATTGCCCGACGGCTGATCATTTTCAATTCTGACATGGCTCAATTTAGACTAAGAGCTTCAATAAACATTTTATTGTCCGCCTTAAGCGTGGGGTTGATTTTGTCCAATTGCTGAGTTGCTATAACCGGTCAGGCCTTCTCTGATTTGAAAAATTTAATGAAAATATCCGTTCAGCAACCACAATTCCGCTTGCATGCAAAAACATTACGAATAAACATCCCCGTTATACAGATAAAAGACAGACAAACCAGGTTTGCTCACATCGGCGTAAAGCTCTTTCATATCGCTATCGCTCCCGTCGCTGCCTGACAAATCATTCAATCCTTGCAAAGTGATCAGCTGACCGCACAGGGAGCCTGGATTTTTTACCCCGAAAAAATAATTATTTCCAATCCTTATTTAAGTTCGCGGATTTTAATGCTGCGAAAGCTCGCTTCATTGCCATGATCCTGCAAAAGAATATGTCCCTGTTTTGCTTCGCCAAAATTTTTCCAGATTTTGTATTTGCTGATGGCAACCAGATCGCGAAACGCTGTTGAGCCCCGTTCATATTCCAAAACCTTTACGCCGTTCAAATAATGTTCGACATGATTGTTGGGATAAACAATGATTCTTCCGGTGTTCCACTGCCCGATCGGGTGAATAAAACGTTTTTGTTTGTTTGCGGGAATCAGGTCGTACAATGAGGCAAGCGTGCGGTCGCCGTTTATGCCAAGTTTTGCATCGGGATGCAGGGAGTCATCAAGCAACTGATATTCCAAACCAATGGCAGAACCTTCATTGTGTTCGCTAAGCGTTACAAAATATTTTACACCGCTGTTTGCGCCTGGCGTAAGCTTAAATTCAAACGACAGATCAAATGCACCGTATTCTTCTGTAGTCACAATATCTCCGCCATTTCCTCCTTCCTTTCCTTCCGATGCCAGAACCGTCAACACGCCATGATCAATTGACCATCCCTGTTGCGGGAATCCGGTTTTGTACGCGCCGCGCCAGCCCGCAGTGGTTCTTCCATTGAATAATAATTTCCAACCATTGTTGTATTCATAACGGCTGAGCGTATTGGGAATATTATTCAGGACATAAATTCCCGCCGGGAACGGTGTTGGTGTGATATCCGACGTTTTGATGCGGATATTTTTAAAGTAGACTTTTTCTCCGGCATACTCCGGCTTGGAAACCGCGTGCAGCTGCAAGCCGATAAAACCTCTTGCATCCACCGTGTCGACCACATAGGCAACCGCGGTATTATTTATCCATGTTTTTATTTCATTGCCGACACATTCAACTTTGAGGTGATTGTATTTTCCGGCTTTAAAAGCGCTTTGCGATTTCGCGTTCAGCGATGCCGGATATAACCAGTCTCTTCTGCCTTCATCATATACTCCGCCCGACCATCGCCGCGAAGATGGATCGATTTCAAATTGATAGCCATAAACCAATCCTTTTCCGTTATGTCCGCTTTCATCATAGTGACTCCGCAACTGAACCCCGGAGTTGGAAGTTGTGTCCGCGATCTTCACATCCATTTCCAAAATAAAATCACCGTATTCCTTTTCGGTCACTAAAAAGGTATTTCCTGAGTTGACCGCAGTGGTTCCCACAATATTTCCCTTTTCCACTTTAAAATCTGCGGTCCCCGCAAGTTTTTTCCAACCGTTGAGTGTTTTACCGTCAAAGAGGTTCACCCATCCGTTTTGAGCAGAGACCTTAGTCCCGGAAATCAGGGTGCATATAAAAAAAGGAAGGAATATTTTATTCATACAGCGTTATTTCAAAACAAATCTACTGAAAGAGAAAGAAAACTTTTTGAAATGAGGCCTTAATAAAATACACCCTGCAAATAAAAGCAGTTATATTTTGTTGCGTTGGTTGCGAATTTGATTAAACCCCTCATGCGGTTGCCGTTCACGAGAGCTAAATCTCAGCTATCAGGATCATCCTCCGAGAAGGCTTCTGCCGGGTCTCTCGTTCTCCCGGGCCTTTGTGTTGCCATATTTTTGTTCAGGCATGACACCTTCCGGGTGCGCAAAACGGCCCCAGATTTTACCTTCCTCCTGATGGAAATGGCTGAGCGCGCAAGCGTCAACCCCGGATATCCTGCTGATGTCAAAAAATGGCAGGTCAGAGAAATAAAAAAGCCTTTCAGCAAAAACTGAAAGGCCTGGTAAATAAATATGGCAGCTACCTACTCTCCCGCATTTTGGCGCAGTACCATCGGCCATGAGGGGCTTAACTACTCTGTTCGGTAAGGGAAGAGGTGAACACCCTCGGAAAAACCACCATAAGAATGTAATATTTAAGATGCAATAGTTATATATTGACGAACTCAACATATAAAATCTTTACACCTTAAACAAATAAGATCATATTGGGAAGTTGTAATAGAACGAATAAAAAAATTAAAGCATACGGGCAATTAGTACTACTTGGCTTTACTGTTACCAGTTTTACACCTATAGCCTATCAACGTCATAGTCTTTGACGACCCTTAAAAGAAAACTCATCTCGTGGTAGGTTTCACGCTTAGATGCTTTCAGCGTTTATCCTGTCCGTACATAGCTACTCTGCACTGCACCTGGCGGCACAACAGATACACCAGCGGTACGTACGACCCGGTCCTCTCGTACTAAGGTCATGTCCACTCAATTTTCTTACGCCCATCACAGATAGGGACCGAACTGTCTTGCGACGTTCTGAACCCAGTTCACGTGCCACTTTAATCGGCGAACAGCCGAACCCTTGGGACCTTCTCCAGCCCCAGGATGTGACGAACCGACATCGAGGTGCCAAACCT
>DATGFZ010000649.1:0-4360 GCA_035308805.1 Puia sp.
AAAAAAATATTGATAAACATTTTCCGACATTTAACGGTATTGCCATTGGAACCAGAAAAACTTTCCGCGAGAACCAATTTCAGTATCCGAACTCGGAGCAAAATAAAAAGATCCTGTATACATTCTGCCGTCTTACCAGTATCTGTCAAAAGATGAAGGGTGACGATTAATTAGCAACATTAATTTACCTGAACATCAAAACCTTATCAAATATAACCCCAATGAATATACGTAAACAATACAAACTGAACCTGTGGATTACCCATTGCTTTTACTGACTTGTGGAATTTTTTGCCCAAACTAAAATTTTAAAAAATATTATGACCGCTTTGAATGCTGGACTTTTTATTTAGTATAGATTTGAATTTGGCTTTCGATTGCGTTTATGGTATTTAAACTTCACGGACGCGATGGGCAGCGATAAGATAACCGAAGAAAAACATTTACAGATTTCAATTCAGCTCATTTATTTATCATGCTTAAAGTCAGTAAAATGCACGTCAAGGTTAGTTCTTATGATCCCATCGAATCTCATAAAAAAGGTGAAGGATTTATCAGAGCCTCACAAAAAGAAAAACTGGTAAAATTTGCTCCAGATTTTATCAGGAATTTATGTATAAAAGTTGCGCGCAGCATTTCAAAAATAAAAATCCGAAAACTTTTTCCCTCAAAAACTTTGACACGTAATGAATGGCACATAGAATAATCATGAAAATATCCTGGCCACGTGCAAACCGGCAAGAGTTTATGTTGGCTGACAGAAAATTTTTTGCCGAATCAAACCCAAACCTGCTTTTGACACCTAGTCAAATACAGAAATGATCCGAACGAATTTATCATAATTATACCTGATTTTTCATTCGGTTCTCAAAGATTTCACCGGATTTGAAATTGCCACTTTGATTGCCTGGAAGCTGATAGTCATTACAGCGATAAGCATTGCGAACAAAGCGGCAAATACAAATACCCACCATTGAATAGTGATTTTATTTACGAAATCCTGCAACCATTTATTCATTGCCCACCAAGCTACTGGAAAGGCAATGATGGATGCGACCAAAACAAGTTTTACAAATTCTCTTGATATAAGATTTACTACACTTTGTACGGTGGCACCGAGCACTTTGCGAATGCCTATTTCTTTTTTTCTTCTTTCTGCATTATAAACCGATAAGCCGAACAAGCCCAGACATGCAACCAAGATGGAGAGTAAGGTAAATATTCCAAATACTTTAGCCATTCGTTGATCGTCAGTGTACATCTGTTCAAAGCTTTTGTCGAGAAATGAATATTCAAATGGAACAGACGGCGTTAAATTTTTCCATTTAGTTTCCATTTCTGTTAATATTCTTTTTGTGCTTTTGCCATCTACACTTGCAATCAGATAAGATATCCCAACATTGTATGTTTTGGAGGATGAATGAAAAAGTGCAAAAGGCATCATCATGTTCCGGATAGATTCCACGTCAAAATCCTTCACGATTCCGATTACTTTAAACCCCTGATTATTATTACCTGGATATGTCATGGTTTTCCCCAATGCTTCTTTCCATCCGATTTGCTTTGCAGCCGTATTGTTTAATATTACCGACGCAGAATCATTAAAATCTTTTGAAAAATTTCTTCCTGCAAGCAATTGAATTTTTAATGCAGGTATAAATTCTTCATCAACTATATAGGAATTTATCATGATGTCTTTTGCCAAAGTTTCCTGAATGCCACTCGCTTCAGGAATGTATGTATCCCCAAAAGATTTTAATGTGGGTATACTTGTGGCAATACCTACATGAAAAACCCCGGGAATTACGCTCAACTGCTGTTTTAATGTTTGTTCAGTTTTGCTTCCCATTTTCGCAGCGTTGGGAAGAATGATAACATTATCTTTTTTTAATCCGAGGTCTTTATCCTGGCTGAACTTTAATTGTTGAAATAAAATGATTGTGCAAATAATGAGCGCAATAGAAACAGCAAACTGAAAAATGACAAGCCCATTTCTTACCATTAGATTTGACAGGCTTTTTTTGAAGACGCCACCTTTTAAAACTTCCACTGGATTAAATGACGTTAAATAAAATGCAGGATAACTTCCTGCGAACAATCCTGTGACCATACTTAACAATAAAATAAAAAACCAAATTCCCGAATGAAAAATGCTGCCGAAATTTAGTGTCTTGCCAGAAATGGAATCAAATAATGGCAGAAAAATAGCCATTAGAATAAAAGCAATGACAGTTGAAACAGCACTAAATAACATCGCTTCGGTAAGAAATTGTTTTACGAGTTGTTTTTTTGCTGAACCCAGCACTTTGCGAATACCGACCTCTTTTGCCCTTTTTGTTGCCTGCGCGGTAGAAAGATTCATAAAATTAACACAGGCGAGTACGATGATAAAAAATGCGATTACAGAAAAAATGTAAACATTTTTTATATCGCCGAGCGTATACAAAAACTGTGACCCGATATTGGCAGAATACAAATGGACTTCTGTAAGCGGTTGCAAAAAAAAATTCCATTTATTTCCTTTTTTAACAAATTCTTCATAAGGCTGGCCGATTCGCTTAAATGCGCTTGCTGCCTGCACTTTGACCATTTCTGGAAATTTGCTAACCAATCGTTCTATGGTTACTGGATCTGTTGAAACATTGTTCTTCAGCATCACATACGTATTCATCTGCAACCAAACCCAGCTCCAACTGAAGCGCTTTATCAAGGGACAAGCAGATGTGGGGATTAATAAGTCAAATTGAATGGTGGTCTGTGGTGAAACATTTTTAAGCACAGCTGATACTGAAAATGGTTCCATGTATTCATCAAGAATCAAGTATTTTCCAATCGGGTTTTCGTTTCCAAAATATTTTTTCGCTGTCGCTTCCGTCAAAACAATGGAGTGTGGTTGCTGTAAACATGATTTTGCATCGCCTTCTTCAATTGCATAATCAAACACTTGTAAGAAGTTTGAATCAACAGCCAGGATTTTTTTTTCAGTAAAGTGATTTTGTGCCTTGCTGCGCGCATCATTGCTGATAACTTCATTGCCCATAACATAAAACCTCGTGTATGCTTCAATTTCTGGAAACGATTTTTGCAACGTGGGTCCGACTGTGGGTGGTGTATTTGATATCACTCCTCCCTGTCCGCCCATCATCACATCCATATCGACCTGGTATATGCGATTTGCGTTTTTAAAAAATTTATCGTACTTCATTTCATCACCAACGTATAACGTTATGAGGATCACACTGGCAATTCCAATAGCAAGACCGGCAACATTTATAAAGCTGTTTATTTTGTTTCGCTGCATATTTCGCCACGCGATGAGGAGATAATTTTTCAGCATATCAGGAGAATTTATGATCGAATATTGCAGAATTCAAAGTGCTAATTTATCGACTTTTTATAACCAGCATTCGTTTTTTAAATGACGCTTGGACAGAAAACATCGTCATTCGTCAATTGATAACGGCCCTGTAATAAATGGAGTCTCTGAATGATTCACTGGCTATTCCGATCGCAAACTTTTCACCGGATTGGTTACCGCCGCTTTTATTGCCAGGAAACTTATTGTGACAAATGCAACCATCACCGCGAGTATACCGGCCAATGCAAATATCCACCAGCTGATATTTATTCTATATGCAAAATTCTGCAACCAGTTATTCATTACAAACCATGCAAGGGGCGAAGCAATAACAAATGAAATGAAAATGAGCCTGATAAAATCCTTTGATAAAAGAAAAACAATATTGGTTACAGATGCACCGAGCACTTTGCGAACGCCGATCTCTTTGGTACGTTGCGTTGTTGCAAATAATGAAAGACCGAGTAAGCCGAGACATGCAATAAAAATGGCAAAGCCTGCAAATATGCCGAAAACTTTTCCGAACAGTTCATCATTCTTATATTGTTCATTAAATCTTTCATCTAGAAAATAATATTCAAATAAATTACCGGGGAAAAATTTGTCATACGTTTTTTTGATTGCAGCAACAGTAGCAGCTATATTTTTTGTCTCCACTCTGGCAGAGATTCTGCTGCCATTACTATATGCCGGCAAAAACAACATTCCATCAATTGCGTACCGCAAAGATTTTTGATGATAATCCGCGGTAACACCGATCACATCCCATTTGTGGTCTCCTCGGTAAATTGTTTTTCCGATGGCATCCTGCGGAGAGCTAAATCCCAATATTTTTGTCGCCTTTTCATTTAATATAATGTTGTGTAACTTCTCGAAATCAGGATTAAAGTCAGCGTTATCAAAATCCCTTCCTGCTAAAAACTTTATTTGGTATGCATCAAAAAAACCGAAGCTCGTTCCATTTTGCCGCATGGTGAAATGCGTGGTTGCTTCCTGGTCTGC
>DATGFZ010000650.1:0-1650 GCA_035308805.1 Puia sp.
AAAAAATGTGCCACACATTGGATGGCATTTGATGCGTTTCGAATGATGTACCCTGAAGTAGAACCGGTAAAATCGATTGTACATGAGGAGAACGGAATCTGCAGCAGTGGTGGCGCTTATTCTTTTTTGAACCTGATCCTGCATCTGGTGGAAAAATATGTGAACCGTGAAATGGCCGTGTATTGTTCCAAGATTTTCGAGATCGAATTGAATCGTTACAACCAGGCACCATTTACCATCTTTAATGGCGCAAAAATGCATGAAGATAAAGCAGTAAGAAGCGCCCAGGAATTCATTGAAAAAAATTATTCCGAAAAAATCAATGTGGATGATTTGGCAAATCGTTTCGCAGTGAGCCGAAGGAATTTTGAAAGAAGGTTTAAAAAAGCTACCCAATATTCGCCTGCAGAGTACATCCAGTATTTAAAAATTGAAGCCGCCCGAAAACAGCTGGAAAGTTCCAGATACCATGTGAATGAAGTGATGTATGCGGTCGGATACAGTGACAATAAGGCTTTCAGAACAACCTTCAAAAAAATTACCGGATTGTCACCGCTGGAGTATAAGAATAAATTTCAGGCTTACGGAAGTTGACCCTGTTTAGGTTACCAGTTTCTCCAATACATAATAAACTATCGGGCAAAATGTGGAATTTTTTAATGTAAGATTTTGTCTTTTAACAATCACATCTTCATCAGTGTATGGAAAACGATGACAATCGGAGGGTCGGTTTTCATAAATAGAACAATAATTGTTTTCTCCTAAAAACGGACATGGTAATGATTTAGCCACATAATCCCCGTCTTCATCAATGCGCAGATAAGTTTCAATAAAATCACCCTCCTTCAATTTCAAATGCCTCGAAATTCTTTTTATATCAGGAGTTTTAAATCGAGGGGAATATTTTTTGCAGCAATTGGCGCACTGCAGGCAATCAATCTTTTCAAATGCTTGTTCATGAAGCTCAGGCAATTGCTTTAACACTGTATTTTTATCTGCACGTTGTAAATACTTTCTGTAAATCTTCTGCCTCTCGGCAGATTTCTTTTCCCAGTTGTTAAGAAGGTTATCTTTCACAATAAAATATTTAAGTCCACTTTTCGGCATACGCACCTGTAAATGCCAGCCTCAAAATCCAAATTATTGATTGATCCAATTTTTTCCACCATCGACCGAAAACCCCAAAATCATTTGGGTATATTCGCCTGCAAGGCAACTCATCCAGATAAAAATATACTTTCTGCTCCATTTGTGGACCTGGCCATTGCTCCGTTGATTTTATAATCTTCGTAGATAATTTCTTGTATACCCCGACAAAAACAGATGAGCAAATATTTAATACCCTGGAAATATTTTTCAATTCAATTGATTAAAGATACCTACAACATCAAACTACCTTAGCCGTGGTTGGGTATCCTCCGAATAAGCTATTTATAATTTCCTGCTGACAACTGATAAATCTGCAGATCTTCCGCCGCCTAAAAAATGCGTAGAATAATATCCTTCACTCAGATCGCTTATCATTACACCCGAAACCGAGGCATGAACGAATTTATTATGGCAAAGGTATACGCCAACATGAGTTACTTTCTTCTTTTTTTTCCCATATGTATGAAAAAAAACAAGATCGCCCTCACGCAATCTCTTTTT
>DATGFZ010000651.1:0-1637 GCA_035308805.1 Puia sp.
CTCCAGCGAACGGATGAATCGCTCGTTATCGGCTATTTTATATGCGTCAATGGGCGTTCCTTCTTTTATAAATAAATTATCCCGGATCACCCATTCCTTTGAGTCCTGGTGAAAAATATTCAGCAGTTTCGTTCCGGCATAATTAATTTGAGTAGCCGTATCGCTGAATGTTTTTTCAAACCCAAACCGATTGACAATGATGTGCCTGATGATCTTACCATAATAAGGGAGAAACGGAGCTTCACTCAAAGCACGAAGCGATTCGATGCTGTCAGAATGCCCGACAGTGATGGCATTCATCATCATTTGAAATATATTGTTATTCTTTTTCGGTGTGGGCGTTACGGTAGTATCTGTCTTTTGCGACAGGCAATCAAGAGTAAAAAAAACAAGTATGACGGATAAACATAGAGGTAATATTTTCGTACGCCGTGAGTTTCGCAACTTGTTAAACAAATTTGTTATAGGTTTGCGGCCATTCTGTAGATAAAAGTAGTAAGAAAAAAATAAAAAAATCATAAGATTACTTACGGACGTTCACTAAAGTCGCTGCATGATGAATCATAATTTCTTTTTAAAAAAAATCACTCTTTTCATTTATTGCACATTCATAGTTGTTAATGGGTTTTCTCAGGACAGACTTACAGGAAAAACTTTTGCTACAAGATCGGTGGTTATCGCACAACACGGTATGGCTTGTACCAGCCACCCCCTCTCCACCCAAGCGGCGATCGATGTGTTAAAAAAAGGAGGTAATGCCATTGATGCAGCCATTGCAGCAAATGCAGTGCTCGGCGTCGTGGAGCCCGAAATGAATGGTATCGGGGGCGATATTTTCGCGATTGTGTATGATGCAAAAACCAAAAAATTATATGGTTTGAATGGTTCAGGGCGTTCGCCTTTTAATTTAGGGCTCGATGAATTTAAGAAACGGGGACTCACCTATATTCCGCAAAACGGTCCGCTTGCCGTTTCAACCCCCGGTTGTGTTGACGGTTGGTTTGAACTGCATAAAAGATTTGGAAAATTTTCCATGCAGCAAATACTTTCTTACGCCATTGATTATGCAAAAAATGGATTCCCCGTTGCTGATGAAGCTGCTTTTTATTGGGCTTATTTGAAAAAGAAATTCGGAAACAATCCAAACATTGAAGCCGTGTATCTTCCCAATGGTCACACACCAACGCGGGGAGAAATTTTTAAAAACCCTGCACTGGCATCGACACTTGAAAAAATTGCTGCAAACGGCAGGGACTACTTTTACAGGGGAGAAGTAGCAAAAGCGATTGATGCTTTTATGAAGAAATATGGCGGGTTTCTTGCTTATAAAGATTTTGCCGAACATACGTCAACATGGGTTGACCCCGTTTCTACCAATTACCGCGGATATGATGTATGGGAATTGCCTCCGAACGGTCAGGGCATAACTGTCTTGCAGATGCTCAATATTTTAGAAGGGTTTGATTTCAGCAAGATAGAATATGGAAGTGCTGAACACATCCACCTTTTTGTGGAGGCAAAAAAACTTGCCTATGAAGACCGTGCGAAATATTATGCAGATATGGATTTTGCCAAGGTCCCTGTCGAAAAATTAATTTCGAAAGAATATGCTGCAGCTCGCAGAAACCTCATCAATG
>DATGFZ010000652.1:0-8802 GCA_035308805.1 Puia sp.
TGAGGGGTCAGCTTCTTCCGACAATCGTTCCGCAGTACTTTTTCTTTGTTCCAGTTCTATCTTATGGTTCTCAAAGATGATTACCGTCGAAATTGAAACAGAAAATACAAACAGCCAAAACAGGACTTCAGAAACATTTAGCCTGATATTTAATCCTGCGAATAGCTGTCTCCTCAATATCCAGATGTAAATAAGCAGCCAGATAAGAACAAAAATATCTAATTGTATGATATCAGCATTGTGGTTGAATGTGAGCAAGAGCAAGCCAATTACGGCAACGATGATGTTTGCTATAAGACTGTTCTTCCAAGTAAAAATGCTTATGAGTTGCAAAAGAATCTGTGAAAGAAAAAAATAACTCAACGCAAGCGCTGCCAGGACAATAAACCCGATAAAGCTATAGGCGGTCAGGCTGAAAAAATTAGTAACGCTGAATGCGATTCGGGCATCAGTGACCAAACTTTGCACAATATTGGCAAACACAAATGTTGATACTACTAAAGCAAAAAGAAACAATAATGAAATCAGCCAGTTGAGCCATTTGTTTTTTAAAGATGGAAAAGCATAAGCACCGATTGCTCTTTTTATAAAAAAAACAACCCAGCAAAAAAGCAAAGAATTGATGAGAAGATCTCCCAATGAACGCAAGACAAAATTGGACCCGTAGATTCTCGGATCAAATAGTTCGTATTGTCTTAGGTTCAATAATGATGGATAGATATAAATAATGATGCGAAGCAATAATACAACCGAAACCAGGAAAATGATTCCTTTTGCTATACCAAAACGATTGTTGATGGCATTTGCGAGGTTATGCAATATCAACAACAGCAAAAAAAATGCAACAGCAATTAATATTTGAGTAAACCAGTAATCTCCGACAATATTATAACCCGCTTTTTTTTCAAGATAAAACAGGACGTCTCCTGAAATATTTTTTACAGGATATTCGGTGACATGCTGTGCAATCCTGACCTTTTGTTCGGCATCAGAAATATTTACAAACTCCGGTTGCAGATTGCTGTTGGCAATGAAATATTGCCGGTGAATGGGTATCAACGCGACAACTAGAATATTGTTTTTATTCATTTGCACCAGGGTGGCGTTGATCACCTCGTATTGTCCGTTATCCAGAACACAGTAATAATTACTTTGTTTTTTCTGTAAAAGAGAGTCAGGCGGAAGCGACGCGAGCTGGTTGTTCCAGAATGTTAACTTGTAGTTCTTTTCTTTTTCATAAATAAAAACAGCGTATTTTTTTTCTATTAATACATCCAGATCTTTTTGAGAATATTTTTGGCTGGCAAGTCTGTAAATAAGGGAAGTGTCCCGTAGAAATGAATGGCAATCCTTTTCGCTTTTTTGCAAAAGATTCTGGATGGCATTATCGAAATATTTTACAGAAGCGTTGCTCCCTGTATAAATATTTGTTCCCCACGCAGCAATAAATAATATTATTATCGCAATGAGGAGATAGATATTTTTTTGAAAAACATTTTTTAGAAAAGGATTCAATCCGGTAATTTTTGTTTTTTAATGGAATTCCAGATATTATTCATTTCTTCAAGACTCATGTCAGAAAGATTTTTTCCTTGTTGAGCGGCTTCTTTTTCCATTTGGTTAAAACGTGATATAAATTTCTTATTTGTTTTTTCCAGCGAATTCTCAGCATCTATTTGCAAAAACCGTGCGTAATTGATCAATGAAAAGACCAGGTCGCCGAATTCTTCTTCAATTTTTAGGTGATTCTCTGAATCTATCGCTTCGTGAAGTTCGTTTATTTCTTCTTTGACTTTCTCCCAGACATCTGCAGTTTTTTCCCATTCAAAACCAACTTGTTTTGCTTTTTCCTGCAATCGCATGGCTTTTACCGTTGCGGGTAATGATACGGGGACTCCGCTCAATATTGTTTTATTCCCTTGTTGTAGTTTTATCTTCTCCCAGTTCTTTTTAACATCTTCATCGTCCCTGACTTTTACATTGCCGTAAATATGAGGGTGACGGAGAATCAGTTTTTCACAAATTTCATTGATCACATCATTTATAGAAAATTGATTTTGCTCTTCGGCGATTTTCGAATAGAAAATAATATGGAGTAAAAGATCTCCTGTTTCTTCTTTAATTCCTTTCCAATCGTGCAGGGTTATCGCATCGGCAAGTTCATAAGTTTCTTCAATGGTCATCGAGCGTAAAGTGTCAATGGTTTGTTTTCTGTCCCACGGACATTTTTCGCGCAGATCGTTCATTATATCAACCAACCGCTTAAAGGAATCAGGTGCTTCATTCATAAAAAATATTTTGCTAAACAGAAATTGCAGAAACCACAATGAAAATTACGAGTAAAATAATATTCACCAGGAATGCAAGAAGACATACTATACAATATTTCAAGAAAGTCTTTAGTCTTTTCTGCATATAAAATACACGCATTGCCCGGTAAGTGTAAAATATTATATAAACCCATACGGCTACGGTGATGATGGCATCCACGACGTTTAGCCACTCCCACGAAACAGCGTTTGACAATTTACTGAGAATGATCAACAGTAGCATTAAAATGAATATTGCACAATAGAGATGAATGGCAAAAATGCAATGATTCGTATAATAAAATTGTTTGCGGCGTATGTATACCAAATTCAATATCAAGGCAAAAAATGGAAGTGAAATAAATAATATTTTAGGAAAGGAATGAATAAAATTTTCTTTAAAATGTTCGAAGTAACTTTTTTTATCTTTTCTTACTTCTTCATTGACAGCAATTAGTTTTCTGGTAAATAATTTTTTAAAAAAGCCGTCTTTTTTATTGACGGGAAGTCTTTCTTGCGCAGAATCGTAGGCTGGAACTGTTTGGTAATTACCCCAAATGTTTTCCGTGCTGTCATAATCTGATTTTTTTTTAAATGAACTGTTCAATTTATTTGCCATATCATTGGGAATGCCTGTTTTTCTTAAGCTATCCACATTTGGACGCAAAACAAGCAACCCTACTTCATATTCGGAGAACTTTCTTGTTGAGCTGTCTCCATAAAGCTTCCTTACGGCTGCAATTTTTTCGTTTAGGACTTCGATGCTGTCTTTGAATTCGCTGGCTACATCTTTATCAGCATTCGAAAATATTTTTTTTTCTAAATCATTTTTTTGGCTTTCCCAGTCAGCAATCCCTTCTTTAGGATCATTTGGAGATGTATGCGTTTCATTAAAATTCACCATTTTATTTCCGACGCTCAGCGAAAAAAATATAAGAAAAAAGATAGCAGATGTAAAAACATACATCCGTATGGGATTAAGATAGCTAGCCCGCCTCCCGATCATGTATTCTTTGGACAGTAGTCCCGGCTTGGTAACCAGCAATTTTACCGTGCTAAAAAATTTTCCATCGAAATGGGTAATATCGTTAAAAAAATGAGTGGTAAGATGCCATACCGTTTCTTTAGGTTCCAGGTTTTCCTGTCCGCAAACATGGCAATATCTTCCATATAGATTCGCATTACAGTTTAAACAGATTTTTTCCTTACGTTCTTTTAAATGCGACACAAAAATGAATTAAGAACCAAGTAACCTGGCAGCTTCACAATTTTTTAAATCCTACAACGCATTAAAGCGGCCAATTTTACGTTACTTAATTTTGGTTTATGTTTTAAATGCTTATAATGAAATTAAAAATGAAGTTATTGATTAAATCAATATTGTTTGTATTGTTGGTTCAAACAGCCTCTGCGCAATATTATTATAAAGACATTGTCGCCACGCAGGAAGCAATAAACAAAGAAAAAAACTATAAGGAAAATCGCGTTAAATCTGTTGAAATGATCAGTAAGAATGGAAATGATGAGACGGAGGAGGGTTTTGTCTGCCAGCAGCGCGTAACAGATAATTATTTGCAGATTGATACATACAGCAAATCGAAATTTAATCCGGAATCATTTCAAACTACTTTTTATTCAAATAATGGCTTAATCAAAAGGACTGTTGATACCAGTAAATCCTTTTACAGTGTCACCGACTACCAGTTTGATGAGGCAGGGCATCTAACAAACATCACCAACACTTCCACGGAAACAGATAACCAGGTAAAAGACGTCGAAGAGCATCAATGGCAATATGATAAAAACGGAAATCCGCTGCAAATGATTAAAATTAAAAATGGCACAGATACAACTTATTTCCATTTTGTAATTGATGACAAAAGAAACGTCGCAGAAGAACATGGAGTCCACAAAAATTTGGCGCTGCAGCCCGTCTATTATTATTACAACGATGATCATAAGCTGACCGACATTGTCCGGTACAACAATGCTGCAAAACGCCTCCTTCCAGACTATATTTTTTCATATAACCAAACCGGCACCCTGGCATCAATGGTAATGGTACCGGAAGGAAGCAATGACTACCAGCGATGGATTTATGATTATAATGACAAAGGACTAAGAATGCTGGAAACCTGTTTGAATAAACAGAAGCAAACCCTCGGGAAAATATATTACCAGTATAATTTCATCAAATAATTTTTTGATCAGCAGGTGTTTCTAAACGTAGTATCGAGTATAATTTCGATACCTACATAGTATTTTTTGTTTATTTAAAAAGATATTTCTTAGTTTTGGTTTTTTAAAAGTTTAGAAGTTATTTTTCTCCTATGAGTACTTTTCGAAATCCGGACTGGATCACAGAATTTGATTACCAGTGCACAAATATTGACAATATTCCTGGAGAAATTTACCAGGCAATCAATAAAAAACTTGATATTCTTTCAAGTGAAACTCCTGAAGTAAGTATTATTATAGCTGCCTGGAATGAAGAGGCAAAATTGTTGGCAACCATAAGCTCTCTTGCCCACAATAAGACAAAGGTTCCTCTCGAAATCATTGTTGTGAATAATAATTCAACAGACAGAACTCAGGAAGTTATAAATAACCTTCATGTAAAGACTTTTTTCCAGCCCATCCAAGGTTGTGGACCGGCCCGGCAACTCGGTTTAGAAAATGCCCGAGGAAAATATATTTTAACTGCAGATGCTGATTGCATATATCCGGAAAAATGGATTGACAAAATGGTTTTTGAACTTAAAAAACCCGGAGTGGTATGTGTATACGGACGTTATTCATTCATCGCCAATCAAAAGACCTCAAGAACAAAATTGTTTATTTACGAGAAGATAAAAGATGTGATGGCAAATATCAGGCATTATAAAAGGCCTCATATGAATTGCGTAGGACTAAGCATGGGATTTATAGCCGAACACGCCCGGAAACTCGGATTTGTCATGCGGGATATTCGCGGTGAGGATGGACGCATGTGTTTTGATTTGATGAAGTATGGAAAGATTTCACAGATAAAAAATAAGGAACTGCGCGTGTGGACAGGCACGCGGACACTCGATAAAGACGGAACCATTTTTAAGGCATTAAAAGTACGAGTCCTTAAAGAGCTTAAAAGAGCGACGGATTATATCAAACTTCATCCGCAGCATGATACCAAGACCTCGCAAAATTAATTTTTCAAAAAAAAATATTTTTTTTATTTCCCCTTTTCCGCAGGCAGATTATTTTTCGAAATAATAATCGTCACTTAGACAATTAAAATTTTTTCTGCGGGCTTCTACGTAAATCACGTATTTATTCGCACTTTTCTTGTTAAAAACACTTGGGTTTTCCACAACTAATTCACAATTACCTTTTTGGCAAAAAATTTGAAAAATCATAAGTCTCAATATTTTTTACAAAAAAAATATCCGAAACTCCTCTCCACACAAAGAAATCTGTTCCATTTTTAGCTTTACTTTTTTTACTAACTGCTTAAAAAGTTGTTTTGGCAAGCATTTTGTTAATATTGATAGAATTATCCAATATCGTATCACTTGAAAAACTATTTCCAAGACTATGAAACTAATCCTTTGCCCTTGTAGCAAGAGTAGCAAATATTATTTCTACCCTGCCTGGTTATTCCTCAAGATTTTTCCTTTACTGATTATTTTTCTAGCCGGTGGTTTATACGCGAATGCCCAATTTCAATTAGGTGAAAATCCTGGTTATTACGGTTCGCAGTATACGGATCAGCAGATTTACGATCTAATGTATGCCGGCGGTGCGCGCGGTGCCCGATCCACTGTTTCCATGCAATATTATTTGCAGTACGGTATGAGCACTTACGAGGCAAGACTCCAATATCCTTACTCTACAAAGGGAATGAAAAACAATACTTTTTTTCTTGATGCCACAAACGGCCCGGTATATACCGGACAAAGCACAGCTACAGCAAGCAATGGAGCGCGCTCTTGGTTGCCGAATGGATTGTATAACCCTGCATTTAATAGCGATGGAACCATCAATACAAGTAATTTATGGGCGAAATATTGTTATGATGTCGTGCAATCCATCGGACCTTATTTCACTTATTTTGAAGTATGGAACGAGCCGGACCTGACTGGTTCAATTAATTCTTATGAGGATTCTACTCAATCACCCACTTCATGGGAAAAAGTAGAACCGGCAACAGGAGATTTACCCAATATGAACGCTTCGGTCGAAGACTATGTACAGCTTTGCATGATCGCCAACCAGGTCATAAAAAAATATCAACCCAATGCAAAAATTGCTACCGGGGGATTGGGCTATCAATGGTTTTATATGTGGTTTCTGCGCAAAGGAGGGGGACAATGGATAGATGAAGTCAGCATTCATTTCTATCCTTATTTCAGCTGGACCACCTGTGTTTGGACGGGCTCGGCCTGTGGCACTGCCGGTTTTCACAGAAATTCAGATTATGCTGTTTCTGCAATGCTTCAGCAAATTGCCAATTTCAGGGCGATCGAAACGCAAGAAAATGCTACCCACAAACCCATGATGATGACGGAATCCAATATTCCTCGATGGAGTTATGTATCTCCGGCAAATCTGGAGGCTTTCCCAAATAATAAAGCGTGGGGGAGTGACATCACCCAAAGAAATTATACCATTAAGGCATTTACCAAAATGATTCAAGGCGGACTGGATATGTTTTATTTATATCAGACCGGGGAAACAGGTGACAGCGGATTAAATGATGGTGGTTCAGGAAGCGAGATTGATGCGATGGGGATGTATAAAAATCTGACCAAAGCGACTCCCGGCAAAGAAGTGCTGACCAATCAGGGAGTCTCCATACGAACGATGCAGTCATTGATGGGAAATTATAAGCTGGATGGAACGCAACCTACATTTCCAGCAGGAGTGGACGGGGTTAGGTTTGATAGTGCAGGTAATAAAATTTATGTTGTTTGGGCAATCACAACGCTGGATATGGTGGAGACGGCATCGGGGTCTTATACCCTGCCTTCAGGCACTAATTTTAAAAAATATTTGTATGACGGATCTTCGCCCGGATTGGTAAGCGGGACCATCTCGCTAACCGGGGATCCCATTATCCTTGTTCAAACAAGCGGTAGCATATCTTCTGTAAACTGCAACGCCGGAACGAATCAGACAATAACAGCACCGACGAGTTCAGCAACATTGGATGCCTCAACATCATCTGCAAATAATTCTACCATCAGTTCATATGCGTGGACGCAGGTGTCAGGTCCAAATGCTTCAACCATTTCGAACACCAATACCGTTACAGCCACGGCGAGCAATCTTATCGCAGGTACCTATACGTTCCAGGTTGCAATAAAAGATGCAAAAGGTGATTCTTGTTCCAGTACCGTTCAGGTTACGGTAAAGCCAGCAGTAACACCTCCGACAGTAAACGCAGGTGTGAACCAATCAATCACGTTGCCTACCAATACGGCATCGCTTGTGGGTCTTGCAACAGATCTGTCAGGATCCATAACCGGATATTCATGGACACAGGTCTCAGGTCCCAATACTGCTACCATATCTACATCTACATTGATCACAACAACAATAAAGGGATTGATTGCAGGTACTTATGTTTTTCAATTAAAGGTTACGGACAACAATGGTTTATCGGCTACGGCAACAGTAACAATCACGGTCAACGCTGCAACCAATCAACCACCGGTTGCCAATGCAGGGGCAAATCAAACGATCACCTTGCCTCTTGATTCAGTAACATTGAATGGGACTGCATCAAAAGATCCTGATGGGACCATATCAACTTACGCCTGGGCCCAAATCTCGGGTCCTTCAACGGGAACGATCGTAAATGCTGGCAATGCAACGACAATCGCGACCAATCTTGTTCTGGGCACATATCAATTCAGATTAATGGTGACCGATAACGGAGGGGCTACTGATGCTGATACAGTGTCCATTACTGTAAATGCAGCATCCAATCAACCTCCAGTCGCCAATGCAGGTTCAAGTCAGACGCTGACTCTGCCTAAGAACAGTACTTCATTAAATGGCAGTGCATCCTACGATCCCGATGGAACAATTGCTACCTATAATTGGACTCAGGTTTCAGGCCCCTCCACGGCTACTATCACAGGAGGGAATACAGCTATTCCCACCGTGTCGGGATTAATTGCCGGCACCTACACTTTTCAATTGGCTGTAACAGATAATAGCGGCGCAACCACAAAATCATCTGTAAAAATAACAGTTGCTGCTGCGGCCAATCAACCCCCAGTGGCCAACGCAGGTACAAATCAAACAATCACATTGCCACTCGACTCAGTGACATTAAACGGAAGCGCATCAAAGGATCCTGATGGAACGATTGTGTCGTATAACTGGACCCAAATCTCCGGACCTTCAACAGGAACCATCGAATCCGCTTCAAGCGCAACATCCATCGCAAACAATCTTAAACAGGGAACTTACACATTCAAACTAACGGTGATGGACAATGATGGTG
>DATGFZ010000653.1:0-12171 GCA_035308805.1 Puia sp.
TTTTCATACAGATTTGGAAAAACTAAAAAATGCATTCTGGAAAAAATTCACCATCATTCAAGCCGGTGGCGGCTTGGTGAAGAATGATCATGATCAATTGCTTTTTATTTTTCGCAGGAAGAAATGGGATTTACCCAAAGGCAAATTGGATAAAGGTGAAACCATAAAGCAATGCGCTGTTCGCGAAGTGGAAGAAGAAACCGGACTGAAAAATGTAAAACTTATCTCTCCGTTGACTACAACCTATCACACCTACGATGAAAACGGAAAACACTGTTTAAAAGAATCTCATTGGTTTACCATGCAAACAAAAAGCGGGCAGGAGTTAATTCCCCAGCAGGAAGAACAAATAACCAAACTCCAGTGGGTGAGCGAAAATAAGATATCTTCTTTTCTCATGAATACGTTCCCCTCAATTGTTGATGTACTGCAGGCGGCCGGATATTTGGATGGCCAGCGGGTCTGAAGGAAACCTTCTGACGGCGCTCAGGGAAATGATTTATTCGGATCACGTTTAAGGATGGCGACCGTAAGGCGGCTGATGCAAAGCAATTTTTCTTCCTCATCATGGATTTTTATTTCCCAAACGTGGGTAAGGTTTCCAACATGAAGTGGTAAAGCTGTTCCAATAACAAAACCCTTTGTCGCGCTCCGAATGTGGTTGGCGTTAATTTCCAGTCCTACGCAATAATATTTTTCTCTGTCAATGACCAGCGCTGAGGAGATACTGCCAATCGTTTCAGCCAGCGTCATGGAGGCGCCGCCATGTAACAAACCATAAGTCTGAACCGTGCGATGATCAACAGGCATTTTCGCCTTAATGTAATTTTCTCCGATTTCAATAAATTCAATTCCGATATGTTCAATCATGGTGTTTTTTCCAAATGACTGAATTTGATCAACGTTAATATTTTCATGAAACCAGATAGACATGCCCTATTTTTTTTGCTGTATGGAATCTGAAACAATTTTGGGAACAAAAGGGGTTACATCCCCGCCGTTACGCAACACATCGCGCACCAGGGTAGAGGCAACAGAAGTATATTGAGGCAGGCAGGTAAGAAAAACAGTTTCAATGTTTTTGTTCAACGCCCGGTTCATATCTGCAATGGCTTTTTCATATTCAAAATCATTCACGTAACGGATACCGCGCAAAATAAAGTTGGCACCAACCTTTTCACAGGCGGTGATGGTTAGTCCATCGTAAACAATCGCATCGACTCCTGAATTTCCCTTGTAAATTTCTTTGATCCAGCTTTTACGCTGCTCTTCAGAAAACATCGGCTCTTTATTTGCGTTTCTCCCAATGCCGATGATTAATTTGTCAAACAGGGGAAGCGACCGGTCAATAATATCCAGGTGTCCGATGGTGACGGGATCAAATGTTCCGGGAAATAATGCAATGCGCATGTTGAATTTTTAATCAAAAATAAATCTAACCTCCCTTACCATTAATTATTTTTTGCCGCTACAGCCAAACGGCATAAAACGCGATGTAGTCGTTCCGGGGTCACTGTATGTCCCGGCATCATCGTAGCCGACCGCTAACTACTCACATTAATGATTACACTAAAATTAACAGGCTGAACACTAGTTCTGTTCTGCTTTTCCGCCGGCGAGTAAATACAAAACCGCCATGCGGATGGCAACGCCATTTTCAACCTGCTGCAAAATTATAGATTGTTTACTGTCTGCTGCATCACTATCCAATTCCACACCGCGGTTAATGGGTCCGGGATGCATAATGATGATTTCCTTATTCAGGCTATCTAATAATTTTTTATTGATTCCATAAGCAAGACTGTATTCTCGAAGCGAAGAAAACAAAACCTGGTTTTGTCTTTCTAATTGAATGCGCAACACGTTGGCAACGTCACACCATTCCAGTGCTTTTCTCAAATGGTATTCCACGCGTATGCCAAAGGCTTCACGAATGTATTTCGGAATGAGGGTAGGAGGGCCGACTACGGTTATTTCCGCACCCATTTTCTTGAGCAGGTGAATATTGCTGAGCGCCACCCGGGAATGCATGATGTCTCCGATGATAGCAATCTTTTTTCCGGCAAGCTCACCCAGCTTTTCACGAATAGAAAATGCATCCAGCAATGCCTGGGTAGGGTGTTCATTGATGCCATCACCCGCATTTACAATGGCTGCGGGAATATGTTTGGCTAAAAAATGCGGAGCGCCGCTTGCGCTGTGGCGAAGAACAACCATATCCACCTTCATCGATAAAATATTATTTACGGTGTCCAATAAGGTTTCCCCTTTTGAGACGGAGGAAGCGGAGGCAGTAAAATTGATGGTGTCGGCGGATAATCTTTTTTCTGCGAGTTCAAATGAAATCCTTGTACGCGTTGAGTTTTCGTAAAAAAGATTTACGATGGTGATATCGCGCAGCGTCGGAACTTTTTTTATTGGTCGTTGTAAAACTTCTTTGAATTGTGCGGCAGTGTCTAAAATAAGTTGAATATCCGCAGCGGTGAGATCTCTAATGCCAAGAAGATGTCGGGAGCTTAGTTGCATTAAAGAGCGAAGCTAATGCATTAAACTGATAATTTGAAAATATACCGTTGACCGTTTCCGGTTTCCGGAAGCAGGCAGCTACGAATCACAACAATACAACCTGCTCTTCTGTATCCTTTTCTTTCCAAAAGACTTTTACTTTTTGTGAAATGATGGAGTCAATGCATTTACCTACGTAATCGGCTTGTATGGGTAATTCCCGGCTGAATTTCCGGTCTATTAAAATACAAAGCTCAACTTTCGAAGGTCGGCCGAAATCGAGCAGGGCATCGAGTGCTGCCCGGATGGTCCTGCCTGTGTACAAAACGTCATCAATCAATATCACGCTTTTTTTCTCAATGGAGAATGGAATGTTTGTTTGGTTGATGGTATGCAAACCCTGCCTCACGTCATCGCGGTAGAAAGTAATGTCCAGTTTGCCATAGCGTATTTGACCGGATAATTGCTTTTTTAATTCTGCTACGATCCTGTCAGAAAAAAAAATCCCTCTTGGCTGGATACCAATAAGAACGGTATTTTCCAGGTTGACATGATTTTCCAGCAACTGATTGCTCAACCGCTTAATGACGAATGAAAGTTGCTGGCTGCTGAGGATGGTTTTCAAAAGAAATAATTTATATAAAAGTAAACAGAAGAGGAATGGGAATAAAATAAAAAAAAGAACTGTAACATTCAACGGCATACAAGTGGTGATTTGTGAAATAGACTGGACTTTTTATAATCACCTTTTTCAGCCAAATCGTTTTGGCAGGTATTGAAAATTATTTTAAAATGTGATGGCGATTAAAATAAAAAAGGGCTGAATATTTCAGCCCTTAGTGATTTTATGCAATTGATAATTTATTTGCCGCTGCCGAATTTGTAAACAAAAGACAGATCCAGATGGTTTGCCGTGTAACCAGTTTGTGAAACGCCATTGTACCCCAGTACAATCTGGTATGCATCTGCGTTATAACCAACCTGTGGAAGATAGTCAAAGCCGGTACTGCTTCCGCTGCCGCCGGTTCCAATACCTAGGCCTATTTGCACACCTGCAAAGAAGGTAGTAGAAAAATAATAACGGCCACCCACTAAAATGGGAATAAGTCCGAAGCTTGGATATTTGTACGTTTGTGGCCCGTTCCCGAAATCCAGCGTTGTGCTTTTTCCAAAGAAGTCAGTATAGCCAATGGAAGCGATCCCGGAAACCTGATCGGTAAACATTTTTTCAGCCTGTAACTTTACTCCTATACCAAAAGACCAGCCATCGCCAAAAGTGCCGAGGGGTAATCCCACATTTACACCGCCGCCAAAAACGAAGTCATCATTAGATTTTGATTGTGCATTTACTGAAACAAGGGAAACAAACAAAATGGCAAGAATCAACAATTTCTTCTTCATAAGTTTAATATTTTGGGTTAAATGATGCGCTAAGATATGAGTCATTTTTTGAATTTAAAACTTATCCAGCGGGAAAATAAATAATTAATTATTGGTGGTAAATGACCGTATTTTCCGAATTTTTATTCGCGTTGTTTTGCTTATTGAATAAAAGCCGCGAAGAAAATGGCGGACCTTGGTTTATCTTTTCTTTGGTTCACCAAAGCGATAAAATACCCCAATCTGAATTACGCTGTTTTTCACTGTGCCGCTACTGCCGGGATTCTCAATATTGGTGAGTCCCAAATTATAACGGGCGTCAAGGCCGACATTGATTAATGACATGTATCCGATTCCAAAAACCCAGGAAAAATCAGTTGATTTAAAATTATCTTTTTCATCTTCATTGATTCCGCTTACCGATGCATTTGCGCTTATCAAAAAACCAATTTGCGGCCCGGTTTCAACAAGAAAACCAGAGGAGGCGGTGTACTTAAGCAATAGGGGCAGATTTATATAATCCAGTTTATGCGTTCCGGATATGGTGCCGCCTGATCCATCCGCAAAATCAACCCTTGCGCCCTGTCCGGAGTACAGGACTTCCGGCTGAATACTCAGTGCATCCGTCATGAAGATTTGAGCCAACACGCCCGCATGAAAATTGGCTCTTGTAGAACTACCCGCAGCTCCCGATCCTGTTGCATTGGCCAAATTGAACCCGGTCTTGACGCCGAAATTTACCTGTGCCCTAGGTGCCAGAAAAGAAATCGCCGCAATCACCCATAGAATTGATTTTTTCATATACGATTGTCCCTTTGGTTTAAAGGATGTGCTAAGATACCGGCGATTTTTTGAACTGACAATGATAATCAGCGCGTGATTATCTCAGATGCTATGGCTCTAACAGGAATGGATATCCGTAATCCACCGCCGGCACAAATGTTTCTTTAATCGTTCTTGCACTTAGCCAGCGGTATAAATTTAAGATAGAGCCAGCCTTGTCATTGGTGCCGCTGGCACGGGCGCCGCCAAATGGTTGCTGCCCAACAACAGCCCCGGTGGGTTTATCATTAATATAAAAATTGCCTGCTGCATGACGAAGTTTTTTGGTTGCCAGTTCTACGGCGCTTCTATCGCGCGAAATGATTGAACCGGTCAATGCATAGGGAGATGTCGAATCAACGACAGCCAATATTCTTTCAAAACTGTTCGCGGGATAAACGTGAATGGTCAGAACAGGTCCGAAAATTTCTTCGCACATGGTTATGGACCGGGGATCCTTTGCTTCAATGATGGTTGGTTGAATAAAATATCCGCTTGATTTGTCACATTTGCCACCAACTAAAATTGCTGCTTTTTTATCTTTTTTTGCTCCATCTATATATGATTTGATCTTGTCAAAACTTCTTTCATCGATCACGGCATTCATGAAGTTTGAAAAATCTTCAACGCCTCCCATTTTAAAGTTTTTCACCCCGGCTATCAGTTTCTTTTTCACCTCCTCCGCAATGTTGGACGGAATGTAGGCGCGTGAGGCCGCTGAACATTTTTGCCCCTGAAATTCAAATGCACCGCGCAATAAAACAGTGACCAAAACGTCAATGTCTGCGCTTTTATGGGCGAGAACAAAATCTTTTCCACCCGTTTCCCCTACAATTCTCGGGTAAGATTTATACCTGTGAATGTTTTCACCAATTGTTTTCCAGATATTGTTGAACACCGTTGTTGAGCCTGTAAAATGAATACCCGCGAAATCAGGATGGCTGAAACAAACACTTCCCAATGTCGGACCATCGACATATACAAGGTTGATTACCCCATCAGGCAAGCCAGCTTCTTTTAAAATCCGCATAAACATATGCGCCGCAAATATTTGTGTATGGGCGGGTTTCCAGACAACAGTATTGCCACACATGGCCGCAGCGGTGGGGAGGTTGCCCCCAATGGCAGTAAAATTAAATGGCGTAATCGCCAGAACAAATCCTTCGAGCGGACGATATTCCATGCGGTTATGCATATACCCGGAACTGATCGGTTGTTGTTTATAGATTTCACTCAGAAAGTGAACATTAAAACGAAGAAAATCTATTAACTCACAGGCAGCGTCGATCTCAGCCTGGTATGCATTCTTGCTTTGTCCCAGCATGGTAGTCGCGTTCATGTGCGAACGGTACCGGGAGGAAATCAGATCGGCTGCTTTTAGAAAGATATTTGCGCGGTTTTCCCAACTGAGGTTTTCCCAATTATCTTTAGCCTTCAACGCTGCTTCAATCGCCAGGGTAACGTGACGCGCATTGCCTTCGTGAAAATGGCCCAAAGTGTGCGCAATTTCATGGGGTGGATGGAGTGACGTTTTTCTGCCGGTTCTCACTTCTTTGCCGTCAATGAACATGGGAATATCGGCCTGCCTGCTTTTTAATTCTTTTAATGTTCTTTTCAGCATTTCCTTTTCTTTGCTTTCAGGCGCGTAGTCTAAAACCTTTTCATTTTGGGGAAGAGGATAACTGAAATATCCAAGGCTCATATTAAAAATTTAGGCTGCAAAGATAGGTATGATGCAGGAACTATAAAGTCATGAGGCTGACTTCAGCTCAGGGACAGCAGGAGGGCTGGTCTCAATCCGCCAATGCCAGGTGGCCGCTAACCAGGGAAAATGTTCTCATGTCATAATGAGAAAAAGGGAAATCTAAGAAATTCCCTTATTCTGTTTCTTTTTCTTTCATCAAATAGGCTTTGATGAACCCGTCCAACTCCCCATCCATAACAGGTTGTACATTACCAACTTCGTAATCTGTACGGTGGTCTTTGATCATTTTATAAGGATGAAAGACATAGCTTCGTATCTGGGATCCCCATTCGATTTTTTTCTTGGTTGAGTTTGCCGCGTTTTTTATAGCTTCCCGTTTGCGCATTTCTTCTTCATAGAGCCTGCCTTTAAGCATCGTCATCGCCTTTTCCCGGTTTTCCCCCTGGGTGCGCGCCTGCTGGCATTCTACAATAATTCCGCTTGGTTTGTGGGTTAAGCGCACGGCGGTTTCCACTTTGTTCACATTTTGTCCGCCGGCACCGCCGCTTCTGAAAAAAGCCCATTCCACATCGGCTGGATTTACTTCAATTTCGATGGAATCATCGACTAACGGATACACATACACGCTGGCAAATGATGTATGCCGGCGGGCATTGCTGTCAAACGGCGAAATCCTGACCAGCCGGTGAACCCCGCTTTCCGCTTTTAAGAATCCATAGGCAAAAGAACCTTCGAATTGCAGCGTCACGCTCTTGATGCCGGCACTTTCGCCGTATTGCATATCCAGCTCACTTACACTCCATCCTTGCTTTTCTCCGTACATCCGGTACATCCGCATCAGCATTTCGGCCCAATCCTGACTTTCTGTCCCCCCTGCGCCACTATTGATTTGCATGACAGCAGGCAACTCATCTTCTGATTGATTCAGAGTGCTTTTGAACTCTGCTTCTTCAATTAAATTTAATGCCTTGGCATAGGCAGCTTTTGTTTCTTCCTCCGTGCCTTCGCCCGCTTTCCAAAAATCAAACAACACTATAAAATCGTCTACGCTTGCCTGGACGGCATCGTATAATTTCACCCAGTATTCGTTAAGCTTTATGTTTTTGAGAATTTCCGTAGCCCGCTTGTTATCATTCCAAAAACCGGGGCTCAGGGAAAGCTGCTTTTCTTCATCTATCTTAAATTGACGATTCTCGACGTCAAAGAAACCTCCTTAGGACGGTAACGCGCTCCCTTATACTTTTAATTTGTTCTTGTGTCATAACGCGCAAATATAAACGAAAATCAGCAACCGGATTCCATGAAATTCACCAAAAAGAAAATCGTTTTACATTACTTAACAATAAATAATTTGGAAAAAGGTTAATGTTGCAGTAACTACGTGGCCGCAATAATCAAAATTCAATAAGTGTGCCCTTAACGGTTATTCTGTAATTTTGTATAAAATGCGTAATTTGTCCTGAATGAGAAGAGACTGCGACATTATATGTATTGCATTGTCCCGGTGGGATTCCGAAATAGCTTCCCCTTCCTTATGGCTTGTAAAAGAATTTGCAAAGACAAACAGGGTATTTTATGTCGAGCATCCTTTTTCGTGGAAAGATTTTTTCACTTATCGTGACACTTCGTTTGTTCAAACACGCAAAACAGCATTATTACACAGCAAAAACATATACAGCAATCCACCGTCACTGCCGCCAAATATTACCATTGTTACCACCGGGGTAACCATCCCGATCAACTTTCTCCCCTCAGGATTTATCTACGACCAGTTCAGGAGCATAAATAAAAATATCGTGTTGAAAGTCATACGCAGGCTTATAAAAGACTTTGAGGTAAAGGAGTTTATCTATATTAATTTTTTTGATCCCTACTTTATACAGGAACTGCCTCCTGACATTAAACCATTGCGCACAATATATCAATCCATGGATGATATATCACAGGTAAAATACTCTAAAAGGCACGGAGAGCGATTAGAAGAAGAAGTCATCAGGCACAGCGATTATACACTTTGTACTTCCCGTGAATTAACACGATTAAAAAAATCATTTTCTCCAAATGTTTATTTCCATCCCAACGGGGCCGATATTGATATTTTTAAAAAGGCAGCCACACAAAAGCTGGAAAAACCGGAAGAACTAAAAAAAATTGATAAAAAAATAATCGGGTATGTCGGGAGTGTGGAATACCGGTCTGATTTTGAGCTTATAAAAAAAATCGCAACCCGTCACAAAGATAAAATGTTGTTTTTTGTGGGACCTGTTTATGGGAAAGAACATATAGAAGCCGGATTGGACCATATGGATAACGTGGTTTTTATAGGTCCCAAAAAAGTGGAAGAACTTCCACCCTTTTTACAATATTTCGATTGTGTGATTGTACCATTTAAAAAAAATACACTGACAAAAAGCATTTATCCTCTTAAAGTAAATGAATACCTGGCGGCAGGAAAACCAATCATAGCCACCCATTTCTCAGAGGATATTTATTCATTCAGGGATGTTATTTACGTTGCAGAAAATGACGATGAATTTCTCACCCTGATTGATAAAGCCATCGTCGAAAATAATCAGGAAAGAATTGATAAGCGTATGGAAGTCGCCCAGCAGAATACCTGGGTGTCCCGCGTTAAAGAGTTTTGGGAAATTGTTGAGAAAGAACCAAAACCAAAATTTTAGCATTGAACCATGTGGATAATCAGGTGCAAAACACGTGCATAACAAAACAATAAAAAATTTGGAAACGTATATTCGGTAATAGTATCTTCACTGTACAACAATTGAGAAGCAAAGTTTGTAAAAGGACCGAGCAACTCAATCTGAAAGCATCGGGTTAGTAAGAATACGGAAGTTTGAGCAATCAGACGGAAGTACAAAAACAGACTTGGTGCTTTCTCCTTTTTATCCTGTTGATGATTACTCCGATGAGGTTTTTCAACGCTTATTAAATATAAACTACCTTCTTTCTTTTTGGAGCAACGTTCTTGCGCAATTCCTGTTGTTGCTTTTGTAGATAATTTTGCTGAAGCTTTAATTTATTCTGAAGTATTTGTTCTTCAAGTCTTTTTGCCTCAACCTGGTCTTTGGTTTTCAGGTTCTCCAGTGCTTCCAGTTGCATCCGGATATCCCCGCTGATTCTGTTTGCAACAGCGTCTGCATCGGAAGAAACGGTTGCCTCTTTATTTATTTTTTTCCAGTCAAGGGTAACTAAAGATTTTCGGAGCTCTGTTCTGAGCATTCGGATTTTGCCAGAAATAGTTTTACCATTGCCCATTTCTTTTTCAATTTTCTTCCAGTCTATCGCCTCCAGTGCTGTTAAACTTTTTTGCAATGCCTCGTTAGCATCCAACTCCTCTCCGGATAAGAGCGCTGCCGCCGGCGAAGAGCTATCCGGAACGATTGCATAATTAAAACTTGACCGTGGTACGTAAGGATATTCAGACGGCGCTGCGTTTTCAGCGGGTGTTTGCGCAAGCGCAGGCGTTTGAATGGAAAAATCGACAGCTTCCGGTTGATCAGCCGAAATAACATTTTCATTGTTTACCTGATCATCTGTTTGATCCGTATTCACTGCAATCAAATTTTGATTTTCTGAATCCCCTTCTTCAATCAACGATTCATTATCTGGTTTTTTAATTTCTACGGCTTTGTGAGGCTTATTTTTTTCTACCACAGGAGAGGCGGCATATATAATATTTTGTAATTCATTTCCGCGTACATGCTGTTTATTATTTGTTTTAGAAACTGTTGGATGAACTTCACCAGGAAGCATTTTGAACGGGAATTGCAGCAACCACCCTGCAAGTATTGAAAATAAAAAGAAAAAAACAAATTTTGATTTTATCCTGGGTCGCGAAATTTCATGACCCGTGATCCTTTTTACGCGAAGCAAAAGCAATTTATTATTTTTTCCCGTTGCAGCCATCGCCATCGGATGATAGGTGAGCCTTGATTTTTCAAGGTTTAGCAAAGCCGTTACGTAAACATGAGGATCATACTTGAATTGGAGTACCAGGTCATCACAACTGTTCTCTCTTTCTTTCCTGATGACGTTAATGAATAACCGGCAAAAGGGATTGAAGAAAAAAAGCATTTCTACAACGGTTATGACCAAATTCAGCAGGTAATCATTTCGTTTTATGTGCGCCAGTTCATGCAGTAAAATTGCTTCAACCTGATGCGTTGACAAATTGTTGATGGTGGCTAACGGAATAAGTATAATGTATCGCAAAAAACCGATCGTCATCGGACTATCGGCCAATTCAGACAAAAAAACTTCTACTTTTTTCCTGATGCCCAGGCGATGAGAGATTTCATCAACGAACATCCTTAACTCCGGGTTCATTCTGTATAAACCTTCATTTACCAATTTCTGTGAATGAAAAAAATACCTCGCATATTGTAGGAGATGAAAACCAAGAAATAATAAATAAACACATGCGCCATAGGGAAGGAGCAGGATTATGAGACCTGTCACATCATGACAAACTGAAAGCAGGCCAGGCTGACTATAAAAGAAAGCAGGATAAATATTATTTCCCGATCCACTATTGACATAATAATAACCAAATGAAAAAATAAACCAGACAAATCCGGCACTTAATAATATAACGGAAATAGAATGCCGTATGGCCGCAGAAAATTTTTTAGCATTCAGCGTGATCACAAAATAAATAACCCAAAGTAAAGCCATCTGCCACAGGCTATTCATCAGCGACCATCCTAAAGCTTTTAGAAATGCAGAATGTGCAAGCGTTTGCATATTTATTGCTTTTTAAGATCATTGAGCAGTTGCTGTATCTCCTCCAATTCAACTGTAGAAGCTTTATGGTTTCCCAATGCCTGAATAACAAGCTGAGTAGAGGAGCCACCAAATAAATTATCAATCATTTTATTCAGTAAATGTTTTTGCGTTTTCTCGCGGCTTACAGCCGGCTGGTAAATATGCGTTTTAAACGTGTCATCGCGTTTTACCAGACCTTTTTCATGCATGATCTGCATCAGTTTTAAAGTGGTGGTATACCCAACATCTTTTTGTTTGGCGAGTTCTTCGTGGACATCACGCACACTTGCGGTTTCTTTGCTCCATAAAACCTGCAATATCTCCAGTTCGCTTTCTGTGGGTTTGATATATTTTGTTATGGCCATAAAAAATATTTTATCCAATTTACGACGAATTTCGTAATAACAAATAAAATGGATTAAAAAGTAGCGGAATTTTATGAAATTGAATATTCATTGGCTGATAGCAGCCTGGGGTTTTCACGTTTCATTTGCTTCACCGTTAGGTCAAAATCCCGTTTTGCTGAGATCGGGTTGGGCTTTGGTACTGAATAAAACTATCAATCCCGATATTGCAAATTTGGAAATCTCATTCGCTGGATTACATAAAAAAAGCCCCGGTGTGGAAACATCGGGACTTCGGTATTTGGATCTGATTAGTTCTGCGATAAAAATAACCATTTCTTCTCAAACAAGAACCTAAAAATTTGAATTTGTTTTGGCAGACAAAGTCTTTTCAAATTTTTTTTCGTTCTTCACAACAACCGTTGTTTTTGTATGATGAATGGTCGCCAGGGTAGGGGCGATGACCAATGAAACAATGGACATCAATTTAATTAAAATATTCATCGACGGACCTGAAGTATCTTTAAAAGGATCACCCACCGTATCTCCGGTAACTGAAGCCTTGTGTGGTTCGGATTTTTTATAATACACCTGACCATTTATTTCAACGCCTTTTTCAAAAGATTTTTT
>DATGFZ010000654.1:0-26311 GCA_035308805.1 Puia sp.
GCCATTGTGAAAGGCATGCTGCAGCACTCCCGGTCAAGCACCGGTGTCAAAGAACCGGCAGACATTAATGCATTGGCTAATGAATATTTGCGATTAGTCTATCATGGATTAAGAGGGAAAGACAAAGAATTTGACGCAACCATTCAGACCGATTTTGACGAAAACATCGGAAAAATAAATATCGTTCCCCAAGATATTGGAAGAGTATTGCTGAATCTTTATAACAATGCGTTTTATGCAGCAAATGAAAAAAGGAAACAACAAATCCAAGGATACGAACCGCTTGTTTCGGTCCAAACAAAACAAATAAATAATAAAGTCGTACTAACAGTGATGGATAATGGTAACGGTATTCCGCAAAAGGCAATGGACAAAATCTTTCAACCATTCTTCACAACCAAACCAACCGGACAGGGAACCGGATTAGGATTGAGTTTAAGTTACGATATCATCAAGGCACATGGCGGAGAGATTAATGCGGAAACGAAAGAAACAGAAGGAACAACATTCATCATTCAATTGCCTATAACCGGATAATGAAAAAAATGATACACTATATCTGCTTTTCAGCTCTTTTGGCATTCTATTTACTTCCTGCTTTTGCCCAGACGCAAACCATCGATTCACTAAAATCAATTCTAAAAACAGAAAAAGATGATAGCAATAAAGTAAAAACCTTAATCCATCTCTGTATCGCGTTATGGAACAATTCGGATAATAACAATGCTTTGGATGCGGCAAAAGAAGCGTTATCTGTCGCCGAAAAACTGAATTATAAAAGAGGGATAGCTCTGTCAAAACTTAGAGAAGGTGCAGTTAAGGCTACCATGGGTAAATTTGATGATGCACTTTCAGATCTGAATGTGGCTTTAACCCTTTACCGGGAATTAAAGGATGAAAAATACATTGGACATGTTTATGAGAATATATCTTATGTCTATTATGCAAATGGGCTTTATGGCGAAGCAATAAACAGTCAATATAATGCTTTAAAATTATTTGAAAAAATAGGAGACAAACCCGATGCGGCAAATTGTTTCCAGGGGATTGGCGCCTATTATATGGAAGAGGGTAATGACTCCGATGCTATAAAAAATTTTACAATAAGCTTACAATTTCGAATTGCACTCAAAGATTCAAATGATATTGCTCAATCGCTGGGCTCGATCGCTGCAGAATACACCAAGTTGGGAAATTATGCCGAATCGATCAAAGAGGATTCCGCAGCATTTAAAATGTACACTGAACTTGGCGCCAGAGCCTATTCCTGGGGGAAATCGTTTTGCAAGGTTAACTTTGGAGACATTTATAAAAACCTTGCAGAGAAAGCAACCGCGCAAAATGAAACAAAAATAGCTTCGGATTATTATCGTCAATGCCTGGATAATTATAACGCTGCATTAAAATTTTTGATAAATACAAAGGATTATGAAAACATTCAGCCCGTGGATAACAAGATAGGCTTTGTACTGATCGGGCTCCATCGTTATCCGGAAGCTAAGGAACATTTCTTACATGCGCTGAAATTATCGGACTCAGCGTTTATCAAAGAAGAAATTAAAAACAGTTATAACGGGCTCTCGATTGTTGACAGTGCCAATGGTAATTATAAAAAAGCATACGAAGAATATAAAAAATATATTACTTACCGGGATAGTATCATCAATGAAAAATCCACAAAGAAAACTGTGCAGGCTTCGATGCAGTACGCATTTGATAAAAAGCAAGCTGCCAGCAAAGCTGAACAGGATAAAAAAGATGATGAGGCAAAAAGAATAAAGAACCAGCAATACTTTATGATAGCCGGGCTGGCAATAGTTGTATTGGCCGCTATTGTTATCGCCATGATACAATTTCGCAACAATAAGCAAAAACAAATAGCAAATCTTTTACTGGAAAGACAAAAACAAAAGGTCGAATCAACTTTATCCGATTTAAAGTCAACACAATCGCAACTCATCCAATCAGAAAAAATGGCTTCGCTCGGAGAACTCACTGCAGGAATTGCGCATGAAATACAAAATCCTTTAAACTTCGTAAATAATTTTAGTGAAATAAATAAGGAATTGCTTGCTGAATTAAGGGATGAAGCAGACAAAGGGAATATGGAGGAAGTAAAAACGATTGCAAAAGATGTAATAGACAATTCAGAAAAAATAAATATTCATGGCAAACGAGCAGACGCGATAGTAAAAGGGATGTTGCAACACTCCCGTTCAAGTGTAGGTGTACAAGAATCAACAGACATCAATAAACTGGCTGACGAATATGTAAAGCTGGCTTATCACGGTTTTCGCGCAAAAGACAATTCTTTTAATGCAAGAATAAAAACTGATTTTGATGATTCAATTGAAAAAATAAATATCATTCCCCAGGACTTAGGAAGAGTGCTTTTGAATTTATATAACAATGCGTTTTATGCGATTAGTGAAAAGAAAAAACAGATTGGTGAAGGTTATGAACCAACAATTTCAGTCAGCACAAAGACGGCTGAAAATCATGTGATTATTACCGTTAGCGATAATGGCAAAGGCATACCGCAAAAAGTAGTTGACAAAATATTTCAGCCGTTCTTTACAACAAAGCCCACAGGACAGGGAACAGGATTAGGATTATCGTTAAGTTATGATATTGTAAAAGCTCATGGCGGGGAAATAAAAGTGGAGACGAAAGAAAATGAAGGAAGCGAATTTACTATAAGCCTGCCGTTAAAATAATAATTTAAAACAGGAAGTTTTCCGCAATGTTTGAACTCCGCAATTGTTATTGGCTTTTAAGCATTGTCTCCAGCGTCTTATTCCACTCCGCCTGTTTATTCCTGTCAAGCATGTGATTTGTTTCTGTGTCATATTGAACTTCAAGCATTTTATATTTGTTCAGGGTAACTTTGAAAAGCGAGTCTATTTTTTGCGAATAATTTATTTTTAGGAATGTTGAAGATTTTACAACTTTTTCAAATTCCAGCGAACACAATATTGCGAAATCAAGATGACCTTGCTCGTGCTCCAACAATTCATTGCTTTTCTTGTCTGGCAGAACCCAAGAATCATTTTTTAGAACTATCCAGGAATGTAAAAGTATTTTAACGGTGTCATTGAATGTAGGAATTATGCTAAATTTATAATTAATGCCACAGTTGGTGTTCGCCCAGTATCTTGAATTATAGTCTACTTGGCCTGTATAATAATTCCACTCAAGCTTCCCGTCAGGGATTGTCTTCCCGGTGGAGTCTAAAGTTTGCGCGCTTACTTTCAACGTGGAAAGGGCTGCGAAAATACATAGACTTAAAACGACGTAAATTACTTTGTCACCTATTGATTTCATGATGCTGCTTTATACGCAAATTCGGAACATTGCGGACTCCTCCATTTCGCCCTTGCGTTTTGTTGAGCAATCTGAATTTATTTTTGCGCAAATGCAATTTAGCAAAATATTGAATTGAATCGGAGCACAGCAAACAAGGAAAGCAGTGGAAAGTCATTTATTTTATGCTCAAAATTCTCGTCAAAACCTTTCAATAATTCCTCTTGATTCCAGCAGACCCGGGCTATTGAATTTTCTGCGTCGGAAAGTAAGTTTTGTTTCTTTTGGTTTCCAATTCAGGACAAGAGCTATAAATACAAGTTGTACCAAATCGTATTCATTTCATATTTTTAATAAATAATTACAAAAAGGATTATTCTCATCCAGCGACATAACCAAAACTGATATTGTTTTATGGAAGTACATCATCATCCCGAGGTGCATCACAAAAGAAAAAAATTCAAAGAATATTTTTTAGAATTCTTAATGATATTTCTTGCCGTAACGATGGGTTTTTTTGCAGAGAATATAAGAGAATATTTTTCCGATCAGGAAAAAGAAAAAAAATATGTGCAAACATTATATCACGATCTGAAAGATGATACTGCTCATTTAAATGGCAACATACCCTTTTGGGAAAACCAGATAAAAACAATTGATACCCTAAGGAGAGAAATAAAAAAAGGGAATCGCATGGACACGAAAGTAGCCAATATAATGGCCACGAAGGTAAGATTTTACGGCAACTTTCAGTATCATGACAGAACCATTGCACAATTGAAGAGCACTGGGAATTTTCGGCTCCTGGATGCGGCACTGGCTGATTCAATAATGGAATATGATTCTTATATAACAAGCCAACTGAGAGATCAGGAGGCGCACGGTCAAAAATTATATATCCAGGTGAACAACCTGCAAAACAAAATATTTGAATCGGGACTTCGGCAACTTTACCGGAAGAACAGCCGCGCATATTTAGATTCAATACTGACTGCAGATCCAAGTGCGTTTAAGATTCACAGAGAAAATACGGAACTGGTTTTTGAATACTACAATTCGCTTGATTTTTGGCAACTTGGAATTTATTGGCGATTAAGTTCGTCCTTACATTTAAAAGAAAAGGCCATCAATATGATTCACTTAATTCAGAAGCAATATCATTTGGAAAATGAGTGAAAAAGGTCGAAGACTTAGTTATTTGAAGTGCTTAATATTCTGCATCGGATGATAAACTAACGGTAAGAAATTGAGGTTAATGCAGAGTTATATTCAATCTCAGTTTATACCGCCTTTGTTTGCGTTTCATTCGCCTTAGATTGAACCATCAATTAAAAAAATCGTGCAAAGTTTCAAGTTAAGAAAGTTATTACAAAACATAATAAATCGGAGTAACCCGGCGGGATTTCATAGTTGTTGATAGTTTTTCTTACCTTTTAATGGTTAAAAAGAATAACCGAAATTCAGTGAGCTATTTGCTCAGCTCATTCTACATCAAGATTCATTCGTAATATGAAAAAGAAAAAAGGCACTAGTGTTTCGTTCAGCAAAAAAGAATTGCAAAAACAGCTGAAGAAGAAAAGTTCGGCACTGAAGCGCTTAGAAAAGAAATTAATTTATAATGAGCAACAGCAGGCAAGAAAAGAAGAGATCGAAGCAGCATTAGAAACGGTGAGAAGCCGTTCCTTGGCCATGCACCAGAGTGACGAGCTTAAGGATGTGATTGGCCTTGTATTTGAAAAGTTGCGGGATTTATCGGTTACGATGAGTTCTGCATGTATATTAACTTTCGAGCCGGATGATAAAGGCTATATTGCCTGGGCAGCCAATCCCGACATGTTTGCAGCTGCCTCAGTCTATACTCCTTATTTTGATCATCCAATCAGCAAAGCGATATACGCCTTAAGGAAAAAAGACCAGGGTTTTATAGATCAAACCTGGACATCCCGAGAAAATAAAACAAGCTGGGAATATTTGTTTGAAAATTCGGATTGGAGAAATATATCAGATGATAACAAGCAAGCGGCTTTACATTTCGAGGGATGGGGGCTAACTGGACCAGTTTTCAAGAACTCCGCAACATTTCTTGTCAGTTATTCACAAAAAAAATATACGGCGGAGGAAAAAGGAATTATTAAACGCTTTGGGAGCGTTTTCGAGCAGGCCTTTATCCGTTTTCTTGATCTCCAAACGGCAGAAGCGCAGACAAGGGAAGGGCAAATTGAATTAAGCCTTGAAAGAGTGAGAGCAAGGGCTATGGCCATGCAAAAGTCTGGCGAGTTATCTGAATTGGTCGATACCGTTTTTAGAGAATTGACTAAACTTGATTTTGCCCTTACATGGTGCATCATTAATATTATAGATGAAAGTTCATTGTCTAATACTGTTTGGGCGGCAAACCCAAACATTGATAAAGCCCCTGAAAGTTATCACATGAAGTTTGAAGATTATCCTTTTCATCATGCGATGATGAAGGGATGGAAAGAGAGAAAGACAAAATATGTGTATATTCTGGAAGGGCTTGAAAAGAAGACTTACGACGAATATTTATTTAACGAAACCGAATTCAGCAGGGTGCCCAAAGAAGCACAGGCAGTTTCCAGAGCAATTGAAAAATATGTTGTTTCATTCTCGTTCAGTAATTTCGGAGGATTACAAACAGTAGGCGAGGTACCGTTATCTGATGCAAACCTCGATATACTTAGTCGCTTCGGAAAAGTCTTTGATCTCACCTACACCCGTTTCAATGATCTAAAGCAGGCAGAAGCGCAGGCACGAGAAGCACAAATAGAATTGTCTCTTGAACGCGTGCGTGCAAAAACAATGGCGATGCACAACAGTCAGGATGTTGCAGATACTGTCGTCGCAATGTTTGATGAATTGGTAAAACTGGGAATTGATAAAACAATTCGATGCGGTATTGCAATCATTGGCAAGAAGGACGACATGGAAATATGGACAGCCTCTTCAAGGGATAATGGACAAATTGGTTTGGATATCGGCCGCGTAGGGTTAACCATTCATCCGTTGATGAAAGGATTTCACGAAGCATGGAAAAAAAAGAAAACTGATTACACCTACGCATTGGAAGGCGGGGATTTAACAGATTACTTCAATGCACTAAATGCTTCTCCGGAATATCCCGTGCAATTTGACCTGCAAACTCAGCCGTCAAAGCTTGCACACCGTTCATTCTTTTTTCCGGAAGGAGCCCTCTATGCTTTTGCACCAGAACCGCTGACAACTGAAGCATCAAAGATATTGAAACGTTTTGCAGGCGTATTCGGACAAACATACAGGCGTTATCTTGACCTGGAAAAGGCTGAAGCACAGGCAAGGCAGGCACATATTGAAGCTGCAATGGAAAAAGTGAGAGCAAGATCACTGACCATGCAAAAGCCGGAAGAGCTGGTCGAAGTGGCGGAAGTGTTACGGAAAGAAATGGGATCGCTCGGAATAGAAGAATTAGAAACAAGTTCTATCTATATTATTGATGAAAATAAAGCGAGCAGTGAATGCTGGTACGCCATCAGGGATATTCGCATAGAAGATAAAAAATTAGTGAGTGACCACATGATCATCAACCTCCAAGACACATGGGTTGGCAGAGAAATGCAGAAATTTTATTCTTCAAAAGAAAAACAAATTTCCATATTAATGGAAGGTGAGAAAAGGAAGGAATGGATCAACTATTGCGCTGCACTTTCAAAGGTACTACAAGGATATTACGGAGATGAGATTCCTGAAAGAACCTATCATTTAGTAAAATTCTCCAATGGTTATATAGGCGCCGCATCGCCCGGAAATATTTCTGCAGAGAGCTGGGATCTGTTACACCGTGCCACCTCTGTTTTCTCATTCGCTTACACTCGCTTTCTTGATCTGCAAAAGGCAGAGGCGCAAACCAGAGAAGCACAAATTGAATTAGCGCTCGAAAGAGTACGGGCAAGAACGATGGCCATGTTCAAAAGCGATGAGCTTGCCGAAACATCCGCCGTTCTATTTCATCAATTGATCGGGCTGGGCATTGAACCAAACCGGTTATTCATAGGAGTTATTAAAGATGAAAGCGACGATATTGAAGCATGGGCCACTGATGAAGACGGAATTAAAGTGAGCCGGCAATTTACCCTCAGCAGCAAGAAAAATATTTCCATAAAAAAAATGTACGACGGGTGGAAGGCCCAAAAAACATCTGTTATCATTGACCTCCAGGGAAAAGAACTCGAAAATTATTTTCAGTACCTGGTTAATGAACTGCATGTTCCTTTTACGATTGGGCTTCATCAAAAGAGAAGGGTACAGCATCTGGCTTATTTTTCCAGGGGATTTATTGGCATGGCTGCGCCGGATGAACAGCCACTATCAACCATTAACTTATTAGAAAGATTTGCAAGTGTTTTCAATCTCACATACACACGCTTTACAGATTTGCAGCAGGCAGAGGCGCAAGCCAGGGAAGCAAAGATTGAAACAGGGTTGGAAAGAGTAAGAAGCCGGGCAATGGCCATGCACAAAACAGATGAATTGCTGGGAGCTGCAGAACTTGTTTATAGAGAATTAACCGCGCTGGGAATTGAAAGCATGAGTATCAATTATGCCTTTGTTGATGAAGAAGAGAAATACGCTTCTTACTATAGCATCAATCCTATTGATGGCAAAATTCCTCCGTTCCCTTTTGTATTCCCACATACCCAAACAGAGGTAATGCGCTCAATATTGTCGAGTTGGAAAAAGAAGGAATCTTTTAATGTGATCGAACTGGATGAGGAGGCTACCGTGAAACATCAGACATACATCGGCGAGCTTGTTCAACTATTCATTGTAAAGAACAAAACCGATATCCCCTTTTCGTTGGAGGAGTTTTTGGCCATATCACCCAAAAAAGCAGTTATCTATTCTTTTAATTTCTCAAATGGATATTTATTTATTATCGGCGGAGCACGATTGACCAAAGTGCAGGAAGAAATGGTTTTGCGATTTACCAAAGTATTTGAGATGGCTTACCGCCGGTTTTTGGATTTAAAACAAGCAGAATCGCTGGCCCGTGAAGCGACGATCGAAGCGGCTTTGGAAAGAGTGCGTGGCAGAGCAATTGCGATGCACAACAGCAATGATCTTTCTTTGACCGCAAGCATGGTATTCACGGAATTGAGGAAACTCGGCATTAATCCGATACGGAGCGGAGTTGGATTGATTTCAAAGGAAACGCATAAAGTAACATTATATGGTTCCACCACTTCGGGAAATGAAGATAGCCTGACCCTTGTTGGCTGGACATTGCTGCAAGACCATCCTGTATTAATAGATCAATACAAATATTGGCTACGAAAAGAAGATTATTTCCCGGTATTAAAAGGAGAATTGTTGAAAAGCTATTATAGAAAATTATCGGAAAACTTTGGTGTAACTGCTGAGCAATCGGATCATGAGCAGTATGGTTATTTTCTCATGTTTAGCGAAGGTTTTTTGTTTTGCTGGTCACAAAAACAATATAGTGAACAGGAGGTCAAAATCCTTAGCCGTTTCAAAGCGATCATTGATCTCACCTTCAGGCGATATCTTGAATTGCAGAAATCAGAAGCCAATGCAAATGAAGCAGTGAAGCAGGCAGCACTTGATCGTGTACGTGCAGACATTGCATCCATGCGTACTCCGGACGACCTGGAAAAAATAACGCCATTAATATGGGGTGAACTAATGGTATTGGGTATACCATTTATCCGCTGCGGGGTTTTTATTATGGATGAACAACTTGAACACATCCACACATTTCTGTCTACACCCGAAGGAAAAGCAATTGCCGCTTTTCATATTCCTTACACTACACCAGGAAATATACAACAGGTATTGCATCACTGGCGACAAAGGGAATCTTACATTGATCATTGGGACGAAAAGGCATTCAAAGATTTTGCAGATACGCTGGTAAAACAAGGAGCACTGGCTTCATCGGAACAATATTTACAAACTATTCCGCATGGAGGATTTCATTTGCATTTCCTCCCTTTTTTGCAGGGCATGTTGTACGTCGGTAATTCCACGAGGTTGGAAATTGGAGAAACAAAATTGATCCAATCAGTTGCAGATGCATTCTCTACAGCCTATGCCCGGTATGAAGACTTTAAGAAATTAGAAGCAGCCAAACAAACAGTAGAAAAAACATTGGTGAACCTCAAACTGGCGCAACAGCAATTGGTACAGTCGGAAAAAATGGCTTCGCTGGGAGAGCTTACCGCTGGGATTGCGCATGAAATTCAGAACCCATTGAATTTTGTAAACAATTTTTCCGAAGTGAGCAATGAGTTGATTGATGAAATGACTGAAGAGCTAAACAATGGAAAGTTTGATCAGGCAAAAGAGATTGCCCAAGATATCAGGTTGAATCTTGAAAAAATAAACCATCACGGCAAGCGGGCTGATGCTATTGTAAAAGGAATGTTACAGCACTCACGGTCAAGCACAGGAACAAAAGAACCGACTGATATTAATGCATTGGCTGATGAATATTTGCGGTTAAGTTATCATGGATTAAGAGCAAAAGACAATTCCTTTAATGCAAAAATCAAAACTGATTTTGACGAAAGCGTTGGAAAAATAAATATCATTTCCCAAGACATTGGAAGAGTGTTGTTGAATTTGTATAACAATGCATTTTATGCCGTTAATGAGAAAAAGAAACAAATTGCCGAAAGTTATGAACCAACGGTCTTCGTCCGTACAAATAAATATGGGAATCTGGTATCCATCAGCGTTCGGGACAATGGAAACGGTATCCCGCAAAAAGAAGTCGATAAAATCTTCCAACCATTTTTCACCACCAAGCCAACCGGGCAGGGAACCGGATTGGGGTTGAGTTTGAGTTACGATATTATCAAAGCGCATGGCGGGGAAATAAAAGTGGAAACAAAAGAGGGAGAAGGCAGTAACTTTATTATTCAATTGTAATCATGAGCGTACCTGTAAGATCAATTGCTATCCAGATATTATTATCCTGGTTGATCAAGTAATATCTATCATTAATCACACATTGTAAAATGCTTAAATCTTTATGAAAATATTTTTATGCAGTTTTCCTGTTCTCGCACTTTGCTTTGTAATTTATGCGCTAAATGGTAATGTACAGGTTCCAAACGCCGCCGCTCCTTTTAAAATGCATCATGCATCTTTTGAAAAAGGACTCTTTGAAACTGACAAAGTACTCGATATTACCCTGGGTGGCAATATTCGTGGATTACTGAATGACAGGACCAGCAAGAACCCAGAGTATTTCTCCCTGCGTCTTGAATATAGAGCTGAAGATAGCAGTATGGTTTCCATTCCCGTCGAAGCAAAAACAAGAGGGCATTTCCGCAGGCTTAAGGATAACTGTTACTATCCACCCATTCTATTGCATTTTATACACAACGATACTTTACGGTCTTCCATTTTCAAAGAGAACAATAAATTAAAATTGGCGATGCCTTGTCAGGGAGATCAATATATTATACATGAATGGCTTGTATATAAATTGTATAACCTCCTAACACCGAAAAGTTTCAGGGCAAGGCTGGTAAGAGTCGCTCTCGATAATGGGAAAGGTAAAAAACCAGTTGCACCATTTTATGGTATGCTCTTAGAAGAAGAGCAACAAATGGCTAAAAGAAACGGGTTTATTGAAATCAACAGGAAATTAAGACCAGAGCAGACTGAAATCAATTCTTTCTTAACCATGGCGGTATTTGAATATATGATTGGCAACACCGACTGGTCCATCCAATACCTGCAAAACATCAAACTGCTTTCAGCTGATTCAAATGCGGTTCCCATTCCAGTTCCATACGATTTTGACATGTCCGGACTGGTGAATACACCTTATGCAAAACCAGCTGAAGAACTGGATCTGAACGCAGTACGCACAAGAAGGTACCGGGGCTATTGCATGCAGGACATGACAAAATTTGATGAGGTTATTGCTTTGTACAACCACGTAAAAAAAGATATCTATGGCATTATTACCAATTGTAGTTTACTGGATGCGAAATATATTAATTCAACGATAAAGTTTCTTGATGATTTTTACGCGACGATAAATAATCCCGCTACGCTGAAAAAAGAATTCGGTTATCCTTGTGATAAAAATGGAACAGGCAATGTAGTTATAAAAGGATTGAGAGAAGAATGACCGGTGTCAGAAAGGATGAGGTATTTGGAAAAATAATTATTTACCGAACCATTTTTTGGATTGATCGTATTCGATCAAAATGAAAGAACCATTGTACAAATTAATAGCACCCGATCTTTTAAGCTGATTGAAAATAAAGGCTGCAAATACAACATCGCTTTTATGACAATTTTTTTGAAAGCGCCATTAAAAACGAAACTGTTGGCGTGGGAGGCTGGATGAATCACCTCAATAAAATGTCGCAAAAAATATTTGATAATTCCCTCATCAACATATTTGGCTTTCGTGGAGGCGAACAAATATTCTTGAACTATGCCCTGTCCCTGAGATTAATTGCCACGGATACTATACTGTTAAAAGAATACCTCAATAAGGTAAAGTCATTGATGATGATGCCGGATAGCCATCTAGGGCTGGAAACAAAATAATTGGCGGACAACAAAAAATGATTGACTTATTGAATAAATAGTATCATCCGGAGTAAATAAATAAAAATATGGAAGTTCATCACCACATGAGCGCAGAAAAGAAATATCATGACTGATTCACTGCTGAAGTTTTTTAGTCAAGTATTGAATTGCCGAAGATGATGGTCAGAATGTTTATAAGCCAAATAGCCAATTTGTTCTTTTGTCATCTTTCCAAAAAAAGGATGCATGAAGTCTTTCTTTGAAAAATGTTCATAATCTTTAATAAGTGCAATCCATTTTGTTCGTTCAGATGTCAGATCACCTTCTTTCTCTCTTATTCTGAATTCACGGAGTGTGGGTGTATTTCGTCGCAAGGGTTTCTCATCCTTCAAGATATTTTTCAAAGCGATTTTACCAAACAAGCGACCAATAAATGCTTGTTTATTATTTTGATTGGCTGATATCCATTCTTCCCATAATGTACAATGTTTCAACATCTGGTAAATATTCATCTTGCCCCATTGAGCTGTACTGTTTTCGTCAAGCCTGCTAATTCTGCCTATCAATTCATCTCTTGTTATTTTGTCAAATACTGTTTTCATTTACAAAATCTGTAATATTAATAAAAGTGATTTACAACGACCACTTACGTCGCCGCATTGGGTGTATTGCTACCTGTGTACCAAATCCAAATCAAGCTTTCCATAATCGATGTGAGATTTTGATATACAGATTCCCTACTCAACAGCATCAGGCAAAATAACCAATGCATATGATATATTCAAAAATTTTAATGACATCCGTTTAACATACCCGTAAAATATAAAATGATGCATAAAAAAATCTTCAAAAAATAATGAACTGGTCTCTGGTGATCAAATTGCCGGTCGAAAAAAAAGCAAGAACTTCGAAGAACAAGGAGCTGTTTTTTCCTGTCTTTCCCTGTAACGACAGTCCAAGTGATGAAATAATGTGAATGCAATTTGCGGAATACTTTTACAGGGTGTGTTGCTATCAGAAACAGTATAAAATCTACCGGTCATATAACCGTTGCCATAAAATTAAACCTGAAAATTGACCAGGCATATGTATTTGTCGGGAAAAGCCATATATACACAACCTTGAGAGATGATCCGAAATCATTTAAATCCAATGAACTTATTTAAATAAAGGATTCATCCTCGCATCATCATCAGCAATGGAGATTCATTGAATTATTCAGAGGAGCGACGTGTTATTGAATTATATTGTTTTCACCTACATTCCATGGAAACTTTCTTTCATCTTTTTATAAATGCTTTTACTTCTGCAAAATCGTTTCCTGTGATTTTCAAATAATATGCCCCCGCCGGCAATCCAGCGACCGACATATTTAGCTTATTATAGCCTATATCGATTTGAGTTGAAATCGATGCGAGCTGTTGTCCATAAGAGTTATAGATAACTGTTTGGGTTTGTCCGGATGTTTTTGCAAAAAGGGTTATGCTAAGATTATCGGCAACAGGATTGGGTTGAAGCGAAATAAATTTCAACGAATTATTTGAGCTCCTGGTAAGAGGTACAACGTCCGAATAATAAACAGAAGAATCAGTTTTAAGCATCTTCAATCTATAATAGGTTGTTCCGTAAATTATCCGGGAATCAGCATAAGCCAGTTTTTCATTGCCTGCATTTTTTATGGTTGCGAATGGCTGATAATTCAATTGATCAGCCGAGGACTGCAATTGAAATGAATAAACGCCATCAGTACTGCTCATCGACCATATAAGCAGAGCGCCATTGTCCGTTAATGTTCCGGTAAAATATTCCAATTCCGAAATCGGCAATGGTATGCAAACATTAATCGTGCTTGCTGGCAGCACGTAATTCGGTTGCCCATTGCCGTTATTTCCGGCACTAGCGCCTTCTGAACTCCCTGCACAAGCAGCATTTAAAGAACTGCCTACCCCGTTTTGGCCTGCCGTAACGATTGCAGTAACTGAAGCAGGAAATGAAGAACCCGCAACCCAAACCACTCCCCCACCTCCGCCGCCCCCGGGGCCACCACACCTGCTTGCCGGCGGGTAACTGGCATTGCCCCCATCCGCTCCCTTTGCTGAAATATTGATTGTTCCGCTTATTTTACCATTTATCAGCACTGTGCCGCCCCCACCACCACCACCTGCTCCATCACCCCCTGCCTGATATGGATCAGTCAGAGCGGGGTTATACGGTTTTGTTCCATTGGCGAGTATTGACATGCCGCCTGATACAATTGAGGGGGCGGATAATATAACAATGCCACCGCCATTGCCCCCAGGCAAGCCAACTGCATTGTTCTCATGCCCCGCACCACCGCCACCTCCAAAGAATATCCGATTGGTCAAAGTTGAGTAGCCGTAAGAAGATAGGCTGAGTCCTCCCACTCCTACGCTGCTATTCGGACATAAAGCAGTGCTTTGACCACCAGACCCGCCGGCACCATAATTGCCACCGCCACCACCACCTGTATTTTGGTTATCGCCGCCACCGCCGCCGTTTGCAAGTTTACCCCGCCCGGCTTCTTCACCGGCTAAATAGTCTGCTATTCCTTCGCCTTTCATGCCGCCATTTTGATAAGTAGTTCCGACGACAGAAAAATAATATGCGTCAACGGGGATTAAATCTGAACAATTATATGTGGGTGTTCCATAATTGAATAATGCACCTCCGGCAAACCCTTGTCCGCTAACATCAATTCCACTATTAAGATAGATTGTGTCTGCTGCTTCAATGGCAACGATGCCACCTGTCGCTGATGCTGAATTCCAAGGAGAGCTTTTTATTGAATCGCCGATAGTAACTGATTGATAGGACGGGACGGTCACCAACTGAACAGTATCAGCTGAGGTATAAGAATTCAGCATTTGAAATTCGAAATACACATCATTTCCGCTTACGCTGCATATGGTGTTCATTTCATAATTGCCTGCATTGTTGATGGCAGTTATATTCCCGAAAGAAGAGCTGTTGGAGGCATCTATGGTCGCACCTTTCATTTGAATCAGCAATACTCTTGTCTTCGGCGTTAGGCCGGAAGAATTGCTGACTGTAATACTATTGGTGCCGGCATTAATAGCGGTGACCTGGTAATAAGAATTGACAATGCCGGAAATAGATTGGGCTTTTGCACTTGAGCCAATAATGCACGCAATAAGCAGGTATCCGGAGATAAGTGGTTTAGCGGGGTTCATTACATAATCCGTTGATACGTTTCATAAAGATAAAGAAATACATTTAAACAGTATTGGAATAAGCCCCTCTCGTGCGTTGACAAATACAGGCAGAAACAGAAAGGGAAGCAATAAACTGAGCAGGCGGTTGACCAGCTAAAATCAAACCAATTCCAACGCTTTCATTCCTAAAAAATGAAATACCCCGGAGAACTTACTTCAGGCTTTGCCATGTGAAATACAGGAACTTTTGGCTTTGTAAATAATCTTGAGGACCTGCGTTCAGGACAATGAGCATGGGAATGCGAAATCTTGGCAATTAACTATATTTAGAAAATGTAAATTAATTAGATCTGTTAAAAATCTATTTTATGAAAGTTTTATTTGCATGCTTCTTTATTCTTTTTATTGTGTCCGGAGTTAATGCTCAAACAACATTAATCGGCAATTATCAATCTGTGCAGGCACCCCAAGCTGCCAAACGACAGCATCTTATGAATCAGCATGGAGATATCCGTGATGATGAGTATTATTGGCTCAAAACAAGAGACAGCGATGCGGTCATAAAATATCTTAATGATGAGAATTCCTACTTTAATAAGATAATGAAGCCAACCGAACAATTGCAGGATAAATTATATGATGAGATGCTTGCCAGGATAAAGCAGGACGATAATTCAGTACCTTATCTTAAAAATGGTTATTACTATTATACGCGTTATGAAACAGGAAAACAATACCCGGTCTTTTGCCGCAAGAAAGGCTTTGAAACGGCGTCGGAAGAAATTCTGGTAGATGCAAATGCAGTAGCAGAAGGTCATACTTATTCTGTAGTGACAGGCATTAATGTTAGTCCCGATAATCGATACCTAATTTACACTGTGGATACATCTGGCCGTTATTTATATCATGCCTACATAAAAGATTTGCAGAGAGGCATTTTACTCAATGACAATTTTCCAAGTGCATTCGGCAACACCGTTTGGGCAAATGATTCCAAAACTATTTTTTATGATACAAAAGATTCTGTAAGCCTGCGCACTAATAAAATATGGAAACATATTCTCGGCTCACCGGCTGAAAATAATATTTTGGTATACGAGGAAAAAGATGAAACAGCCTATGCAAACATAAGTAAGTCAAAATCTGAAAAATATATTTTTATTTCTTCCGGTTATACCCAAACTTATGAAACGCAATTTATATCCGCTGATTCTCCAAATGATACACCACGGGTTATAGCTCCGAGAGAGAAAAATTTTTATTATGATGTAGATCATATGGGGGATAGTTTTTACATAAGAACCAATGATAAGCATGCATTTAATTTTAAGATTGTTTCAACACCAGTAAATAACTATTCAAGAAATCATTGGCGTGATGAAATTCCGCACCGGGACGGCGTGCTCTTGCAAAATTTTGATGTATTTAAAAATTATCTGGTATTAAGTGAACGGATTGATGGCATTTCCAAAATAAGAATTATTGGCTGGCACCATGCTGTTGATAAATATATTTCTTTTGACGAGCCTACTTATGTTTCGAACCTGGATTACAATCCGGAATTTAATACCGATACACTGCGGGTTGATTATTCCTCTATGATAACGCCAACATCCGTTATAGATTATAATATGAATACCGGCGTAAGAACCATTAAAAAAGTTCAACCCGTTATAGGCTATAAAAAAGAGGATTATGCTACTGAATATTTATGGGCAACAGCAAGGGATGGAGTAAAAGTGCCCATATCTGTCATGTACAAAAAGGGCGCTCTTATGAAGGGAAACAACCCTTGTCTTTTATATGCCTATGGTTCGTACGGGCTTTCAACCGATCCTTATTTTAATTCCAATGTTCTATCCCTGGTAAACCGTGGCTTTGTTTATGCCATTGCGCATATTCGTGGCGGCATGGAAATGGGGTTTCACTGGTATGAAGACGGGAAGATGCTGCATAAGATAAATACCTTTAATGATTATATAGATTGCGCTGAATATCTTGTAAAGAATAAATATACTTCGCCCAATAAATTGTTTGCCAATGGCGGCAGTGCCGGCGGTTTATTGATGGGTGCTGTTGCCAATATGCGCCCGGATTTGTTTAAAGGTATTGTTGCTGATGTTCCTTTTGTGGATGTGCTCACGACGATGAGTGATCCTTCCATTCCATTAACCACAGGTGAATATTCTGAATGGGGAAATCCGGCCGTCAAAGACGAATATTTTTATATGAAAAAATATTCGCCTTATGATAATGTGGTAAAACACAATTATGCGAATATGCTGATTACTACGAGTTACAGTGATAGCCAGGTGCAATATTTTGAACCTGCAAAGTTTACAGCCAAGCTTCGCGAAATGAAAACAGATAACAACCTATTGTTGCTTTATTGCAATATGCACGGTGCACATGGGGGCTCTTCAGGGCGCTTTGACAGATTGCATGATACGGCAAGAAGATTTGGTTTTATACTTGCTTTGCTGAATGAAAATAATTGATAATGAAGCGTGCTCTTGATCTTTACATCATATGTTGTATTCGGTTAATGAAAAGCCAAACAAAAGTTTGATGGGCAGGAGCCAACAGTTTCAGTAAGCACAAAAAAGCCATATGATCAGGTTGTACTAACGGTGATGGGTAAAATTTGCCGGCATTCAAGTAAAGCAAATGATAAAATATTTTGCCTTTATTAATTACAGAGACAAATAAGGGCGAGTTTACGAATTTCGTGATTTAATTACCAATTAGTTAATAAAATAGCAAAACCGCCGAATTTAGTTATGGAAGTACATCATCATCCTGATTTGCATCACAAAAAGAAAAATTTCAAAGAGTATTTTTTAGAATTCCTAATGATATTTCTTGCAGTGACTCTTGGCTTTATTGCCGAGAATGTACGAGAGAATATTTCAGAACATTCACAGGCAAATGAATTGGCGAAAAGTTTGTACAAGGAGATATATTCTGATTCCATTTCTATCCAGCAAAAATTAGAAGGCAGATTGGAGAAAGAGAATTACATCAAATATTTTGTGCAGTATGTCCGTGACAGTAACCTGGTAAATCTTTCTCCGAATTTCTATCCCGCTTTTACGTCAACTTTTATCAGCACTTTAACGATTGTATTTCAACCAAAAGACGGAATCCTGAACCAGCTTACAAATTCTGGTGCCCTACGATATTTTAAAAGCAACAAATTGCAAGAAGAAATTGGTAACATCAGTGTCGCCATTGCTAACCTGAGAGAAGGTAACAAAGAAGAAGAAACCTTTAGGGAATCAAAAATGCGTGCATTCATTATTACCCATTATGACTATAAATGGTTCGAAGAATTGGCTGCGCTGGCCCAGCAAAAGCTCGATAACTCATTTATTGAAGGATGGTTTAAAAAATTGGATTTAAATATGATAAAAAAACCGGAAATAATAAATAGTGCGCAATTTAATCGGCAGGTTGCTGCTAACATAGCCTCTGAATATCTTGTTATCATCAGAGGATTTCGGCTGATATTATACAACCAGTATGCAAAATCCAATCACCTGCTGCTTGAAACGTTAAGAGATGATTATAACATCAGCGAATAGCTAAATGAACCGATAGTCGAAGTAGGTCATCACCCGATTTTAGAAAAGAAACATTTCAAAGAGTATAAAGGCACAGCGGTGATCATTCAACCGTAAAGATTTAATCAAAATATCCCCGCAAAGCAAAATGAAAAAAAGCATAATGAAATATTTTTTAAGCAGCGTGCTGTTTTTGTTATTCACCAAACCATTGCCAGCTCAAAAAAGAGCAATCGACAGCCTGAACAGGCTTATTGAAAAAGCCAGTTCTGACACGCAACGAATCAATCTGAGATTGGCGCAGTGCAGGATCATCAGCAATGATAACCTGGATTCCGGTATCGCCCTGGGCCTCTCCATCCTGGCTGAAGCAAAAAAAATAAATTATATCCACGGCCAAGCGGAGGCGAGAATCAGGATTGCCGGGGATTATAACTTCACCGGCAAATATGACAAAGCAAAAGAGAACCTCGATAGCACCCGGGAAATGCTTGCTCATTATCCCGATTCCGGTGAAATGGCAAAAATGTATAACATCTATGGCTCCATGTATTCCATGCAAAACATGCTGGATACTTCCCATGGATTTTTTAACAGATCCATAGAGATCGCCCGCCTGATGCATGATAAAGGAATGCTCAGTACCGCGCTGCAGAATAATGCGATAGCCTTTCAGCAGGAATCCAATTACCCCAAGGCATTAAGCAATTACCAGGAGGCTTTAAATGCTTCAGTTGCGATCAACGATGAGGATGGCGAAGCTTATATTGATGTGAACATTGCCATCACCTACATAAGCCTGGACGAAACAAAACGTGCTGAAGAATCCTATTTAAAATCGGTTGCCATCGCCCGCAAACTAAATCTTAAAAATGTGCTTGCCTACAGTTATTCCAACTTGGCTTCATTGTATGGCAGCCTGAAAGATTTTTCCAAAGAATACTATGCAGCCATGGAGGCAGTCGAACTAGGAAAAGAAATGGGAGATCTGGGAATAGAAGCAAGCAGTTTAACCAGGGCCGGTGATGCACTTGCCGGAGAGAACAAATTTGACGAGGCACAAAAATTCAATCAGCAAGCGATAGCCATTGCCGATTCTTCCAGACAGCCCTTAAATATTTTTCAGGCTTATTCGACGATGGGTTACCTGCTCCACATGCAAAAAAAATACGCGGCTGCCATCCCTTATTTGGAGAGAGCATTCCATTCGATCAGGGAATCTGATATATATGTGGAAGAGGTTGGAAGGACATACGCCAACCTCTCAGATTCTTATGAAAAGACCGGCAAATTTGAAAAAGCCTTGGATGCTTATAAGATGGCAACAAAAATTTCCGATTCGATCAGGGGAAAAGAAAACATAAAAAAGTCAACAGAACTGACGCTGAATTATGAGTTTCAGAAAAGCCAGCAGAAAGTGCAGGACGAACAACAAAAGAAAAATGACCTCGCAAAGGTCAGACAAACGGCGCTCATCATTGGATTAGCGCTTACATTCATTTTAGCGGTTGTCGCGTTCCGGGGATTTAGTAATAAACGAAAAGCGAATCTTTTGCTGCAGGAACAGAAAGAAAAAGTAGAAAGCACGTTATCCGAATTGAAATCAGCTCAATCCCTGCTCATTCAATCAGAAAAAATGGCTTCTCTGGGCGAGCTCACTGCCGGCATCGCCCACGAAATCCAAAACCCGCTGAACTTTGTCAACAATTTTTCTGAAGTGAACAAAGAATTGAGCGATGAATTGGCAGAGGAAGCTGAGAAAGGAAATATTGTTGAAGTAAAAATGATTGCCAAGGACATTAAAGAAAATTCAGAAAAAATAAATCATCATGGCAAGCGCGCTGACGCAATCGTCAAAGGGATGTTGCAGCACTCCCGCTCAGGCACGGGGATAAAAGAACCTGCAAATATTAATGCCCTTGCCGCCGAATGCCTGAAACTAACTTACCAGTCCATGCGCTCAAAAGACAATTCGTTCCAGGCAGATTGTCAAACCCATTTTGATGAAACGATAAAGAAGATTCCAATCATCCAGCAGGATATGGTTCGTGTACTGGTCAATCTGTTCAATAACGCATTTTACGCAGTGGGGGAGAAAATCAAAAGGCCTGTCCAGGGATATAACCCGATGGTTTCAGTCTCTACAAAAGGATCCGAAAATAACATAACCATAACCGTTATAGATAATGGAAGCGGCATTCCGCAAAAAGTAGTGGATAAAATCTTTCAGCCCTTCTTTACCACAAAACCAACCGGACAAGGAACCGGTTTGGGATTGAGTCTGAGTTATGATATTATCAAAGCACATGGCGGCGAGATAAAAGTGATCACAAAAGAAAATGAAGGAAGTGAATTTATCATTGAACTGCCATGTAAATGATGGCCGCTTCTTATTATGTAATCGGAGGAATTTAAGTCGATTAGGCTACTATGGAAATGCCATCGCGGGTTCAAGGCAATGAGTCTTTATCAATAGCGTCCTGGACATTGGGGCTACTATCACGCAAATTTTTTTTGAATGAAAGTGGAGACGAAGGTAAATGACGCAAGTGAGTATCCCGGGATGCCTTGAAAATAATAATTAAGAACATTTAAGAATCAGCGACTTGCCTAAAAGAAAGAATAGAACCATTCCGCAGGAATGATATATATTCGAATGAATTTTCTTCTTGGAGTCATTATAGAAAAAGAATGTCCCATCAAAAACGCCAGCTAGCCGCCATTCTCTTTACCGACATTGTGGGTTATACTGCCATGATGCAGAAGGATGAGCATCATGCTGTGGTTATTATGAAGCGATACACCGAGGTCATGAAACAATTGATCGCGCGGCATGAAGGAGTCATTCTGAATGATTATGGCGACGGCAGTCTTTGCACTTTCTCGAGTGCAACACAAGCCATGTATTGCGCGGTAGACATCCAGCAAGAATTTCAAAACGATCCAAAAGTGCCTTTGCGTATTGGTTTTCATGTAGGAGAAATATTCTTTGAAGGTGATAAAGTAATGGGGGACGGAGTTAATGTCGCTTCCAGGATTCAATCTTTAGGACTGGCCAATTCCATTCTTTTTTCCCGAGAAGTTTTTGATAAAATAAAAAATCAATCTGAATTCAAGACAAGCTGCCTTGGCATGTTTGAGTTTAAAAATGTCGATGAAGGCATGGAAGTATTTGCCTTGGGAAATAAAGGTTTAAAAGTTCCCCGGCGGGAAGAAATGAGCGGGAAGGTCAGCGGACAGAAAAAAAAATCAGTCCGCAATAAGTGGTTCGTTATTGCGTCAGTTATTGTATTGTTGGGGATCGCTTTTTTTGCTTATAGAATGGCACGAACGACAGGATTTACCGGGAATGAGAAAACGGTCGCCGTATTACCCTTCGACAACATCGGATCGGACACTTCGGAAGAATATATTTCCGACGGTATAACGCAAGATATCATTAACAACCTTTCGAAAATAACTTCCTTGCAAAAAGTGATCGGATGGATTTCTGTAAAGGGCTTTAAGAAAAATCCTAAGCCGATGAAAGAAATTGCCGAAGAACTGGATGTTGCGGCCATCCTTTCGGGTACGGTTCAAAAGCAAGGAACCAAAACAAGAATCATTGCAGAACTGATTGAAGTTGCTACCGCCAAAAGACTTTGGGGCGGCGAATACGAATATAGCGGGAGTGACCTTTTATCGATACAATCGGAAGTAGCGTTGCAAATTGTCAATACGCTAAAAGCAAGCCTTTCTCCTGAAGAAAGAAAAGGAATTTCCAAAAATTACACTGAAAACGTTGAAGCTTATAAATATTATCGTAAGGGACGATATTTCTGGGATCTGCGAACCATAGCAAGTTATGACAGTGCAGAATTTTATTATAACAAATCCATCCTGTCGGATCCGGATTATGCTCTTGCTTATGCTGGGTTGGCAGATTGCTACACTTTTAATCAAAAAGGATTATCACAAAATGAAGCGATTCCCATCGCCAGGGATTATGCAAACAAGGCTTTATCGCTTGACCCTACTTTGATTGAAGCAAAAACGACCATTGCTTTTATTCAATCCCACTATGGTTTTGACTGGAAAGGCTCCTTCGCTCTTTTCAAACAGATAATCAAAGAAGACCCCAATTACCCGGATGCACATTTATATTATGGAAATATTCTGGTGGCAACCGGAGAAACTGATGAAGGCCTTAAAGAAAACAAAAAAGCACTTAGCCTTGATCCGCTTTCACCGCGCAACAACTTTGTACTGGGGAGGAACTATTATTATAGTCACAGATATGATTCATCAATTGTTCAACTTCAAAAAACCCATACCCGGGCCCCTAAATTTATCAATATTTATGTGCCGCTAGGCTTGTCTTACATCCAAAAAAAAATGTACCAAAATGCAATTGATGCGTTTACCAAACTTCCACCCAAACCTTATGACCAGGGGAACAACGGGATTCTTTTCCTGGCATATGCGTATATGGTGTCCGGAGATAAAATCAAAGCAATGAATCTTTTTGAAAAGATATCTTCGGAAGATCGTCGTAAATGTGCATATCTGACAGGTGTGGTTTATACAGCCTTTGGGGATTTTGACAGCGCGCGTACCTATTTAAATTATGCGTATGCTGATCACAGTCTTTGGATGCCTACGCTAAAAAATGATCCCACCCTTGATCCCGTTCGGAATGAACAGTGGTTTAAAGAATTAATGAAGAAAATGAATTTTGAATGATCGGATTTTTCCAGGTTTGATGAAGGATATCCTCATTGTCGATGCAGGCAAGATAATTTTCTTGTTTTTTGTTTCTCTGTTGCGAAAAGATTACGACTAATTGGTAAGCCAGTCGTTTCTAAATATAAACATCTAAAGAATGGCCTGGTGTAATCTAAAAAGATGTAACTTATTCAAAATTACCTTCATGAGAAAGCTAACCTACTTACTATGTATGCCCTTGCTGTTTCTAGGTCAAACCGGGAGATCGCAAGGCTGTATTGCCATCCGGAACCTTGCTGGTTTCGGACAGTTTGCCCAACTGGGATATGCACAGACCAAAGACAAATGGATGATGGATGTGGACAACAGATACTTTGCTGCGCATACAGTCCTGTTTGGAAGGACAAATGAAACCCCAGCTGATCTGAGTAGTGGTGTATCCTTACACGAATGGACAACCAATTTTGAAATCACCAGATTGTTGCCCAACGATTGGTCCATTACGTTAGATGTGCCCGTTTCTTCCAATGAAACGTTGGGGAAACTGGAGCATGCACAATTGTATTACCACGTGACGCATGCCTTTGGATTGGGCGATATCCGCTTTTCAGTGAACAAATGGCTGCTGACTAAGGTATCAAACAGGGGCAATATACAGGTAGGACTCGGCATCAAGTTCCCTACGGGCAATTATCACAGTGAAGACTATTTTTATGAAGATCCGAACAATCCGGCCGCTGCGACATTAGCCCCCGTCAATGTTGCCGTGCAACTGGGAGACGGCGGTACAGGTTTTACCACACAAATCAATGGCTTTTATATATTGAGCTCAGCGGTCAACTTATTTGGTAATTTTTTCTACCTCATAAGTCCCAGAGATCAGAATGGAGTGCAGGCCTGGGTGCCGGGTTCCATTCCCCCTTCGTTTTTTGCCCTTCAGCAACAGACAACAGCGGATGTAAACAGTGTACCTGATAATTACACGATGCGCGGCGGAGCAAACTTTACTTTTGACAAATTAGTAGCCACAACTGCGCTAAGATATGAAGGCGTTCCGGCACACGACCTATTTGGGCAAAATGACGGGGAGCGAAAAGCGGGACACATATTTTCCGCAGAGCCTGGTCTGCAATACAAATTCAAAAAGTCACTCTTATATGCTTTTGTAACCATACCTGTCGATCGCGAGACCATTCAAACAGTGCCTGATCAGAGGGCAACAAAAATTACAGGGACTTATATGATCACAGGAGGACATTTTGCAAATACGTTGTTCTTTGTGGGGTATTCATTCACTTTCTAAACCAAATGGATAAGGTAGCATGTAACCTGTTTCTTTTCGATAACAAAGCTGTCGAAAAAAATAAGCAGCAGGCCATTCGCCTGATCGATCTTTTAAAAGAAGCGTATGATCTTGAATAATAAACCATCAGAAATAATTTACACTCAGGTGGAAGTATGTCATCATCACCATCTGCGTTACAGATAAAAAATATCAAAGAATTTTTCCGGGATGGTTAAGGTGTTATTTTGCTGACAGTTTCAAATGACCGCACATTCCTCCCTCAATTTTGTTGCTGTGAAGTGATTTAACATGCCATGAAAACTTCATGGCCAACAAGTTGCTCTTTTTTTGTCATATCTTGTCGTGACAGCCTATCAGAAATACAAGTCCTTTCAAATTGTATTCATTTCATGTTTTTATTGAACCAATCATATGGGAAACTCTATTCTTCTGACAAAATAGCCAAAACCGAATCAACCATATGGAAGTACATCACCATCCTGACATGCACCACAAGAAAAAAAAATTCAAAGAATACTTTTTGGAATTTTTAATGATATTTCTTGCAGTCACCATGGGGTTTTTTGCAGAAAGTCTGCGAGAACACGTGAATGATAATTCAAAAGAAAATGAATACATCAATTCCTTAAGAAAAGATTTGATCACCGACACATTCAAAACCAAAACATGGATACAGGGGTTTAACACCCGCATCCAGCAATATGATTCGGTGGTTAATATATTGAGGTACCCTGAAAAGATTACAAACGGTTCACGATTATATTATCTAGCCAGGTTAAGCACCCGTGGAACTGTTTTTGAAGACAACAACAACACCATGATCCAGCTGAATATTTCCGGAAATTTCAGACTCATACGAAACAAGACCGTTACAGAAAAAATAGTCGCCTACCAAAACGACATAGACGATTACAAAAGGGTGAGTGAGTACGATTCTTACGAAGCGCGCGCGTTTTATGGTCCGCAAATGAAGATTTTCAACGCTTTTATATTTAACGACATGAGCAAACCCATTACAGACTCGAGCCTCACGGGCACCAATACCCTGGTGGGTGGTTTTCAAAACGTTTTTGCAGAACCACCGGGTAATCCAAAACTGCTTTCAACCGACAAAGAAAAGATTAATGATTATATCTATATTCTCCATCAAAGACGCTCGACCTTTGCAGCAGAAATTTTGATTCTTCATAAGCAACAAAAAGATGCAGGGGCATTGATTCAAATGATCGATGAGGAATACGGAATAAACAGGGAGTAACGGCAAATCGGTTTCAAATCCAAAAACTATAAAATTCAGATCAGAATAGGAACCAATGGGCCCCCGATCTGCATCGCGGAAAATAGGGGCAGGAGTATTTTTCCGGGATTTTCAATGATGTTCTGCCGGCAACGGCAGAATTTTTTTGCAAATGGTGCGGGAGAAAGAATTGTAAATAATGATAAAAAACGACATAATATGGAAAGATTCCCTGATCCCCTTTTCACCATTTTTTGGATACGGCGACCTGCATGGCTGCAACGAGGGAAACAATGGCAATAAAGACATTTTCGTACTCCCGGGGTCTCTTATGGTTATCAGTCCTGCTTCAGGTTTTAGCAGCCGATCTTTCAATGATTTTAATTCATTTTTATGAAGGAAGTGAATTTACAATTGAATTACCTTTCAAGAT
>DATGFZ010000655.1:0-9906 GCA_035308805.1 Puia sp.
GATTGATCATAGACCCGATAACATTAAATGCTGAAGCCACGATCGGAGATGCCTTGCGGCTAATGAAAGAAAATAAAATTGGCGGAATTCCCATCATAGATAAGAATCAAAAATTAGTCGGCATCCTCACCAACCGCGATCTGCGTTTTGAAGATGACAAACACCGCAAAGTGAAAGAAGTCATGACTAAAGAGAATCTTATCACCGCGCCGGAAGGTACCGATCTGAGAAAAGCAGAAAAAATCCTAAGGCAATATAAGATTGAAAAACTTCCGGTAGTAAATAAATCCGGAAAATTGATTGGACTGATTACTTACCGGGACATTTTACAATTGACCAGCGTTCCCAATGCCATAAAAGACGTTTACGGCAGGTTGTTGGTTGGTGCTGCTTTAGGAATTACGCTTGATTTGCTTGATCGGGCAGCTGCCTTACAGCAAATCGGTGTAGATGTTGTTTGTCTGGATAGTGCGCATGGTCACAGCAGAGGAGTAATTCATTCTCTGAAGAAATTAAAATCGAATTTTCCCAAATTGCAGGTCATTGCAGGAAATATTGGAACAGCAGCCGGTGCAAAAGCCCTGGCTGAAGCCGGAGCGGATGCGGTGAAGGTCGGCATCGGACCCGGTTCGATATGTACAACAAGAATTGTGGCCGGAGCAGGTGTTCCGCAAATCACAGCCATTATGGAAGCCGCGTCCGTATTAAATGCTGCCGGGATTCCACTAATTGCGGACGGTGGTATCCGGTATACCGGTGACATGGTGAAAGCGTTGGCGGCAGGCGCCGATTCGGTGATGATGGGAAGTGTTTTTGCGGGCGTTGAAGAAAGTCCCGGCGAAACAATTATTTATGACGGAAGAAAATTTAAACAATACCGTGGCATGGGTTCCATCAGCGCAATGGCAGAGGGCAGCAGCGACAGGTATTTTCAGGATGTTGAAGATGGAATAAAAAAATTAGTTCCTGAAGGCATTGAAGGCCGTGTTGCATTCAAAGGAAACTTGAACGAAGTAGTGACGCAATATACCGGTGGTTTGCGTGCTGGGATGGGTTATTGCGGAGCAAAAGATATTAATGAATTAAAGCAGGCGACCTTTATCAAAATTACAAACGCCGGGATGCAGGAAAGCCACGCGCACGATATTGAAATAACAAGAGAAGCTCCGAATTATAGCAGACAGTGATTTGAAATAAGTAAGGTGAAAGCTGTTCGGATTGTTTATTTTCGGACATACGTCTCTGTTGACATAAACCACTGTAATGCGCCTTAATTCGGGTAATTCATTACTGACTTTTTTGTAGGCAGCCGCGCATTTGCCTGACACCGCCTCTTCCTCCCTTTCGGTACCCATGGATGCTGGTCCAGAGTCATGGACTTCGAATGAGGTGTCGCGATTTGAAAAATGAAGTACATTATTGCAATTCATGCATTAATTCATCAACTGCTTTTCTGCTCATTACTTTTATATTTTCATCATATTGGTCAAGAAAATCGTTTTCGGTTTTTCGCACGGAGTGCAGATACTTAACATTTAAGTTTTTGTTTTCATCAGGAATTGTTATTGTTCCATTCTTAATTAAGGCACTCCCATTATCCGTCACTTTATAGGCAACAACCAGGTCTTTATGCTGTGGAGTAAATGCTTGTTCATACCAGCTAAATGCGTAAAGTATTACCCACACCAAATGATCCCGCTCAAATAAGGCAAAAGTGTTCGGCACACTGTCTATCGATAACTGAATGGAAGCATTATTTAATTTTTGTCTCAATCCTTTGGAGCCGGCATACGTTTTAATAGCAGCCGAACATAAGCTGACAGGAACTTTTGGATTAAGCACACAGGTAAGGTAATAGTCGCACTTCCAATAAAACAATAAAGGCAAAAGGTTTTTGGAAGTCTTCTCTGTAGTTGAAACTGGTTGATCAGGTAAAACCAGGGAGGATGTTATGGACAAATAATCCGGTTTTGCTTTTGTTTTCGTGTTGGTATTATTTATTTCTGAATAATGTTCGCTTGTCCATTTGTTCATTTTTTTGGGAGTAAGACATCCGGAAATATAAAATACTGTAAGGAAAGCAACAGGTAGCAATTTTTTCATAAAAAAGGTTTTTGTTTGGTGTTGCTCACAAGGTATCAATTTATCTTCTCCCCGCGCTTTGCATGAAATAAATTATTTTTACCAAAATTTCTATTGAAGAAAATCAAACCCATCTACTTATCAATCCTGTCAGGATTATTTTTGTTTGCATCCTGGCCAGTTTCCCCGCTTACATTTATTATCTTTTTTGCCTTTGTTCCTTTATTATTTGCAGAAGCACAAATAAAAAACAGATCGCAATTCTTTTGGCTGACTTACCTCGCGTTATTCGTTTGGAATATTGGTACAACATGGTGGGTGCTCAATTCAACAGTTATCGGAGGTGTTTTAGCGATCGTACTAAACCCTTTACTGATGTGCATTCCCTGGATGGGTTTTTATAACATCAAGAAAAGATTCGGTACAACGATCGGTTTTATTTCCCTGGTTATTTTCTGGCTTACATTTGAATGGATCCATCTTAACTGGGAATTGAGTTGGCCCTGGCTCACGCTCGGAAACGTTTTTGCAACGCATCCCGGTTGGGTGCAATGGTACGAATATACCGGAACGAGTGGCGGAACATTATGGGTCTTGCTGATTAATATTTCAGTTTTTCAATTGGTGCAAAAAGGTCAAAACTCAAAAGGCGAAACGCGGCATCAATTGCTCCCCATTCAACATTTGATCTGGTTGCTTGCAGATATAATCCTTCCATTTTTTGTTTCTTATCTGATTATTGAAAGTTTTAAATTTCCAAATTCGCATACCCGGCTTCAATCGAAAAATATCGTCCTCGTTCAACCCAATGTAGACCCGTGGGATGAAAAATTTGCTGCAGGAAAAGAAGAAAGCGAGTTGAGAAAATTAATTCAGCTCAGTGATTCACAAATTGATTCAAATACCGCGTTGGTTATTTGGCCGGAAACAGCAGTTCCGGTTCCTGTAAATGAAGATTCAATGAAAACAAATTATTTCATTCAACCAGTCTGGTATTTTTTAAAAAATCACCCGAAAATAAATTTGCTAACGGGTATAGAAGGGTTTCGCGTTTACGACGAACAACACAAAACACCTAACTCAGAAAAAATTCCCAATACTAAAAAATATTTTGAAGAGTACAATAGTGCTGTATTGATGGATAGTCATAATTTCCAGGCCTATCATAAATCCAAACTGGTTCCTGGCGCTGAAACGCTTCCATTTTTTTTAAAATTTATGGGTAGCTGGTTTGAAGAATTTGGTGGTACAGCGGGTGGTTATGTTAAACAGGGGGAACGGACGGTTTTTAAAACGTACAACAATACGTACAACATTGCTCCGGCAGTTTGTTACGAAAGTATTTATGGGGAATTTATGTCGAAGTATATTCACCATGGCGCGAATCTGATCGGAATCATTACCAATGACGGATGGTGGCGGAATACAAGCGGCTATAAACAGCATGAAAATTATGCAAGACTGCGTGCCATTGAAAGCCGTTGCTGGATAGCCCGAAGTGCAAACACCGGAATTAGCTGTTTTATTAATCCTGACGGAGAAGTAATTAACCCACAGGCATATAATTCGGTTGCATCCATTAAATTAGATGTTCCCCTATCAAAAGCCGGAGAAACATTTTATGTAAAAAACGGAGATATTATTTCCAAACTTGCTATGATATTTGCCATTCTTCTTGTATTTTGGGATATTATTGTCATCATTAAGAGCAAGCGAAGTCGTGGATAAAATCATTTATTACGAATCTTCTCCGGTTTTTTATCGAATAGAAGGGGATGGTTTTCCGGTGATTCTCATTCACGGTTTTGCAGAAGACGGAACAATATGGCAAAATCAAATTGCTCACCTCGCAAAAAGTTATAAACTCGTTATTCCAGATCTGCCCGGAAGTAGTCATTCCTTTTTTAATGCTAAATTAGCAACGGTCGAAGATTTTGCAGATTGCATCCAACGTATTGTGGATGAAGAAAAGATCGCTACCTGCGTTATAATAGGACATAGTTTAGGCGGATACGTTACGCTGGCTTTTGCAGAAAAATATCCTAAGAAATTAAATGGACTGGGGTTATTTCATTCCACCGTTTATGGTGACAACGAAGAAAAGAAAGCGGCACGTAAAAAAGGGATTGAATTTATTAAGAGGTATGGTGCAGCGGAATTTATTAAACAATCTGTTCCCAAATTGTTTGCGGAGGATTTCAACAAAAAACATCCTGAAATTGTAAATGAATTAATTGATAGATATAACAACTTTAACCCTGGTTCACTCGTATCCTATTATGACGCTATGATGAAAAGACCTGATCGCACCCGTTTGTTGAAAAGTTTTAAGAAACCGGTTTTATTTATTGCAGGTGAAAAGGACAATGCGGTTCCAATCGAACACAGCCTTCAGCAAAGCTATTTACCGGAAATATGTTATTTTCATGTGCTCGTTGACACAGCCCATATGGGAATGTTCGAAACCATGAACCTTAGCAATGAAATAATAAGTGATTTCTTAGAACAGGCAATTCAGTAACATCCAGATTTGGGGGTTTTATCAGTACGCTTTATGAAGAATAGTTTGATCATATTTACGGGGTTATTATTTGTTTCGCCCAAAATTTTCTCCCAAGCACAAAGCTGTCCGGTCAATATCAATTTTGCACTGGATAATCTTACTCACTGGGAAGCATACACAGGCAATAATGCAAACGGCAATGAGGATCAAACCAGGCTGTATTATGATTCCACCAAAACCGCTCCCGGCGGTACCATTAATGTAAAGGCCATCGCTGAATTTAATCTTCCGTCGGTAACAGGCATTCAGGTAATAACCGCGCAGGGTAATGATATTTTCGGCGGGTTTCAAAAAATACCAACTATCAATGGCTATTCCTATAATTATTCCATATTGTTGGGATCAACTTCAATCACCCATTCAATGGGAGGGGCAAATGCAGGCGGATATGTAAGGGGCGTGAGTTATCAAATTGCTGTTCCGGCAACACCGGCGGGTCAGCCATATACGATGACCTACGCGTACGCAATGGTTTTAGAAAATGGAAGGCATGCCTCGGACGATCAGCCGTTATTTTCAGCAACCTTGACATTGGCCAATGGCAAAATCATTTCCTGCGCTTCACCAAAGTATTTTTTGCCTACAACAGGCGCAATAAATAACGGTAATGCCATATTGGATTCCGCAGCTGCCAAAGCCGAAGGGTTCACCGTGAGTCAGCAATTATCTCCAAATACTGACCCAAATGGACCTCAGGGTACGACTTTGCACCTGCAGGATGTATGGACAAAAGGATGGAACGAAGTCACCTTTGATTTGTCGCCTTATCGTGGACAAACAGTCACCTTGACATTTGAGACGGATAATTGCGTTCCGGGGGGACACTTTGCTTATTCGTATGTTGCGTTGAGAAATACCTGTGCAGGGTTAAACATAAGCGGGCCGTTGCTTGCTTGCAGCAATACTGATTTTATCTATTCAGTTCCAGCTCTTTCCGGAGCAACTTATAATTGGACAGTACCTGGCGACTGGACAATAAATTCAGGAAGCGGGACAAACATTATCAATGTTTCTACCGGGACAACTGGTGGTGCAGTAATAGCGAATGAGGTTAACAGTTGCGCAAATCTTAAAGACACCATCCAGGTTAGCAATACCCCTCCAACAATTCCGGGCAACGTAACCAACGACGCTACAGTCTGTGCGCTCAGCAACGGCAATACCCTCTTGCTAAATGGGAAAAGAGGAAATGTGATCAGCTGGATATCTTCTACCAATGGAACGACCTGGATCCCAATTTCCGATACTACTTCAAGTTTTACTTATCAAAATTTAAATATCACGACTGTTTTTAAAGCGCTTGTACAAAACGGGACGACCTGCAGCATCGATACAAGCTCCGCCGCCACTATTTCCGTGGATCAGAAAACGGTCGGTGGTGTCCTGGATCCGGCAAATGCTGACTTTTGCGCCGAACAAACAGTCGCGGATGTTTTAAGGCTGAGTAATTTTAATGGTCATGTAACCAACTGGCAGTCTTCTACAGACAGCATCAACTGGCAGAATTTTTCGCCAGTTAATAATGATTCTACCTATAATGTACTTGGGTTAACTTCGACGACTTACTTTCGATCCATCGTGCAAAATGGAGTCTGCCCGGCAGATACAAGTGCTGTTGCAAGTGTAAAATTATTTACCACTCCTTTTCCGCAATCGGCTTTTGATCCTGCCGATACAACTATTTGTTACGGCACATCCGCACCTTTGAATGCTGCCATTACCATTGGTACGAATTATACCTGGATAAAAACGGATTCTTTGCAGAACCCCGGAAGCGGAGTTATCCCATCTCCGCCCTTTACGCTCACTGCGATGGCACTCCCTTCAGGAACAACCAATTATGTATTGAGTATTGAAAATAATGGTTGCCCCAATTTTTTGCTTGATACTTTTCACATAAACGTTATTCCGCAAATAATTGTAAATGCAGGCAATGATACTTCAGTGGTGGTGGGAGAACCGTTACAATTACACGCGACATCAAATGATACAACGGAAGATATTTTTACGTGGACACCGTCGACCGATTTAAGTAGTCCCAATATTTCGAGCCCGGTCGGAATATACGGATCAAACGTGGACACAATAACATACATTGTAAAAGCCACGGATGCTTACGGATGTATCGGTGAAAATAAAATTTCCGTTCGTGTGTTTAAAACCTTGCCTGATATTTTTGTTCCGAATGCATTCACGCCCGGCAAGGGAATCAATAATATTTTCAGGCCGATACCAGTAGGAATTTCTTCTTTAAATTATTTCAGGGTGTATAACCGGTGGGGACAACTGGTCTATGAGACTGAAAGGACCGAACAGGGCTGGGATGGTACTGTCGGTGGTAAACCACAGGATGCGGGAACCTTTGTGTGGATGGTTCAGGGAATTGACTATACAGGCAGAACAATTACCAAAAAGGGTACGATGGTGCTGATAAGATAACTTTTTAGGGAATGATTGAATTGCTGCAAGATACCTTTTGCATTTTCACTAATTTTAAGGGATGAACAAAATCATATTGATCACCGGCGCCACCTCCGGGTTTGGAAAAGCCTCCGCTCATAAATTTGCTGCTAATAATTGCGACCTTATCATCACGGGAAGAAGAAAAGAGAAATTGGATCAGCTGAAAATTGAACTGGAAAAGAAATATGGTGTAAAAATATTACCGCTGTTGTTTGATGTGCAAAACCGGGACGGGGTTTTTTCTGCAATTGAAAATCTTCCTGAAGAATGGAAAAAAATTGATGTCCTGATCAACAATGCTGGTCTGGCTCTTGGCAGGGATTTTTTTGAAGAGGCCGATATTGATGATTGGGAAACAATGCTCGACACCAATGTAAAAGGGTTGCTGTATGTTTCAAAGGCAGTGTTGCCTTTTATGATAAATCAAAAAAAAGGACATATCATCAATATGGGATCTGTTGCCGCAAAAGTGGCTTATGAAAAGGGAAATGTCTATTGCGCATCAAAAGCTGCGGTTGAAACCATTTCTGAAACGATGCGCATAGATTTATTGAGGCATGGCATAAAAGTAACGGCAATTCATCCAGGTGCTGCTGAAACTGAATTTTCCGATGTTCGGTTTAAAGGAAATAAAGAACTTGCTAAGAAAGTGTATGAGGGTTATGAACCATTGCACGCTGAAGATATCGCAAACACAATATTTTACTGCACCACACTACCGCCCCATGTTTGCATCAACGACCTCGTGATTACATGTGTTGCACAGGCTGACTCCATTTATTTTCATAAGATAGTCGGTTAAACCGGATGGAATTTCTCCATTTTTTGCTGAAAGAAAAAGGAAATCTTGCTATTGGAAATTCGCTGTTAAATTGATTCTTGCGCTTGCAAAGAATTTCATTGTTCGTAATGCTTTGATAATGAATGGAAAATCGGGGCAAGAAACGCATGAACGTGATTCAACAATTGGGGACAAAAACTGGTAATTTTCATTTAACGCGGTACGATAATTGTGCCTCTATTGCAAATTCCATCTTCATTGCTTACTTTTAAAATATTATCGCCAGTCCGTCATCCTATAAAAGAGTATCCATGCCCTTAAAATTATGTAGATTCATTCTAGTATTGTGTATTTCCTGCACCAGTTTTGATCTGCTTGCACAGGATGTAATCAAGCAGGAGGGTTGTGACATTAGCCCCTTTCGCTCCGAAATTGACAGCCTCAAAAATGTTTTTTCTTCACAGGGATATATCGTTTTGCGTGAAGCTTCTATGGCAATGCAAAGCGAATATGAAATGCCTATCGTTGTGCCCATGAACCAGGGAAGTTTGTACCAGTTTGTTTTTATAGGTGATCCGTCTTCCAAATTATATGAAGTGAGGATGTACGACTGGAATGAAAAACAAGTCGTATACAAGAAAAATCAATGGGGAGATGTGGACGGAAATATAATCAGCTACTCGTATGTTCCGCAGTTTTCGGAATACCACATGATAAAACCGGTTCAGGTTAACAAAACCAAAAAACAATTGTGCGGTTATGTGTTATTGTTGAAAAAAGTGAAATAGCTGCGACATCCGTTGATTTCGGAATTCGAATGATCGCTTTTCGGATCTTCCGGTAATTGCCGGTGCAAAACATCACTTTGGGAAATACATTTTATAATCAACACTTACTTTTCCCTTCGAGATATCGTCTAATTTACTTTTAAGTAATTTTCTTTTTAACGGTTGCAGGTAATCAATAAATAATTTTCCTTCGATGTGATCATATTCGTGAAGTATTACGCGCGCTGTAATTCCATTAAATGTTTTTGTGTGTGGTTCAAAATTTTCGTCAACATAGGCTAATGTAACTTCTTCATTTCTCCAGACATCCTCCCTGATTTTGGGAATGCTTAAACAGCCTTCATTATAACTCCATTCCTCTCCATTTAATTTTTGAACGTGAGCATTAATAAAAACCTGTTTAATGCCTGGCTCGTCGGGATATTTACCTTTGTCCGCTTCATCAAGGTTTGAAAATATCTGCGTTGAATCAATCACAAACAGCCGAATATCTTTATTGACTTGTGGCGCTGCCAAACCCACGCCAGAACTGTTATACATAGTTTCCCACATATTGGCAACAAGGATGGATAAATTCGGATATTCAGGTCCGATATCCTCGCAAACCTTGCGTAAAATAGGAGAACCATATGCGACAATTGGTAAAACCATAACCATAAAAAATTGCTGCAAAATTAATAGAAAAGGATGAACGTTGAGCATTTAGCGATAAGCAGAAGACAAATAATCCTGAAGTATAATAGTTGCAGAAATTTCGTCAACTAAGGATTTATTTTGCCGCCGCTTTTTTTTCATGCCCATATCAATCATAGCGCGGGAAGCCATTTTGGAAGTAAAACGCTCATCCACGGTTTTGACTGGTATTGCAGGAAATTGTTTTTGTAACTGAACAATTATTTTTCTTACCAGCGGTGATGCGTCAGTATCACTGTCGTCCAGATTTTTTGGTTCACCGATAATCATCAATTCAACTGGTTCCTTTTTGAAATAATCTTTTAAAAAAGATATCAGTTTTGGCGATTCAACAGTCGTCAATCCGCTTGCAATAATCTGTAACGGATCGGTAACCGCGAGCCCGGTTCTTTTCAATCCGTAATCAATAGCAATTATTCGCGGCATTAATGAAGTTATGAATTATGAGCTCAGCGTTTTTGACGATTATCTATGATCTATTAATTATGAACTATGCACAAACAAATCCGTTATCACAAAAACAGCAAACACAACAC